>CAOJPS010000001.1 GCA_948441255.1 uncultured Eubacteriaceae bacterium
TTTATAATAATAAGATTTTTAGCCGCATAATTTCGCAGAATAATAAATTCTGCGAAATTATACTTGTATATTGTGTATTTATAGGGAATTTGGCATTTCATAACTATTTTTTGACGGCTAATAAATCAGAAAGCTTATTCATATTTTTTTGTTTTAACTCCATTGACGGGTGAACATATCTATCTAATGTTATATTTACGCTTGCGTGACCTAAAATCTCACTTAAACTTTTTATGTCAAATCCTATCTCAACACAGCGAGTAGCGAAAGTATGACGAAGTGCGTGAAAATTGGCGTCTTTAATGCCACATTTTTTTATTGCCGCTTTAAAATGGTTCTGCAATGTCCGAGGTTCTAAAAACTTATTTTTACTCCCTGTCAATAAAAAAGCGTCCCTATGACACTCAATTTCCTGTAAAACACAATATAAGTTATTAGGAATAGGTATTTTTCTTATTGACGAGCAGCTTTTAGGAACAGAAACAATAACCTTTGTTTTAGGGATTTCAGAATTACTTGTCTGCAATCTCTGCATTGTTTTGTCTACAGATATAAAGCGTTCTTCAAATGATATATCTTTCCACTTTAAAGCGCATACTTCGCCTATTCTTATTCCTGTATACATACAAATTAGTATTCCTATGTTACATAAAGACTTATTATCACATAAGTATTGATTTAGTTTGTGCTGTTCTGAAACACTTAAAATTCTCATAGGCTTAAATTCATGTTTTACATAAATTCCGCTGAAATCAGGTATATTTATATCCTCATTTTTTGAGGCGTATATAAAAATACTTTTCAAAATAGATAAAATTCCGGATATAGTTCTTGATGACAGACCTTTTTTATTACCGCCGCTAAAATTTAATAGTTCATTATAAAAATCCATTATATCTCTGCTGGTAATAGAATTAATTAATGACTTATCGAATTTTGGATAAAGATGTACTTTAAGAATATTACTATATTTTATGATACTTGATTCTTTAAGCCGAGATTTTAAAGATTCCAGCCACTTTTCAGCCATAACTTTAAAATATATATTATTTGAACCTTTGTATGTTTCATTAATAGCCTTGATAAGCTTTTCTTTAGTTTCTTTATATGTTTTGCCATAGATATATCCGTATTTTGCTTTATTATCAGCAAATTCCTTAATATAGCGACCTTCCCATCTTCCATCTTTTCTTTTGTAAATATTTTCTCCTTTTTTTGACACTTGTATCACCTCCCTTCTGACGCTTATTTTGACGGCTTATAAATTAAATTCACAAAATACTTATAGAAATTTATATAAAAATAACCTGTATATCTATGCAATTTAGATAAAAAGTATTTATGTAAACATACATTATTGACAAAATATTTTTTTTATGTTATATTAAAAATGATAAAGTGGATGTTGTTTTACTTTCGCAGAATTTATTAATCTGCGAAAATTGGTTTATTTAAGTATTGATTTTTGTATATCTTTAGTTTCAATTATAACTTTTAATATATATTTTCATGGATAAAAAAGAAGTATCATTAATTTTGCTTTTTAATGACACTTCTTTTCTTGTATCCAATATTAATCTAAATGCCCGTCAGCATTAACATCACACAAATAATGTTTTAGTATTTTCGGGTCATATAACAAATCCTCAATATCCGCATAGTCATATCCTATATCAAGCAAGTAATTAACTTCTGTTTCTGAAACGCCTATACTCTTAGCAAAATCAATGATATAGTTATAATACTCTTTTTCAAAATTCGGCTCTTTTTTATCTTTTTTAAAGAGAGAATAATCATCTATACAGCCAAATTCATAACCTCTCAAATACTGATATTCCAGTAAATCAATACTTATTGTGTCAAATGTGTCTTTTTCAATTTTTCCGATTGATTTAATTTTTATTATGTCTCCGCAATTTATTTTAAGCTCGTTGTAATGTGATTTAATTTTTAATTTATTTAAAGCTTTATTCAAAATCTCTTTTGTGGAGGCGTAAATATAAAATTTTCCAAAATTATAAACTGCCATAGGATTGTTACCTTTAACGATAAACATCTCATTTTTGTTATTCAAAACCGTAAAACAAAAAGAACCCTCAACTTTTTCAGCCATAAATTTAAGACTGTCAAAGTCGAGGGTATTTTTCTTGTCAATAAGCTGCACAGCGATATATGTATCCGTTTGAATTTTAGTTTTCGGCAATTTTTCTTTTTTTCTTAAATCCTTGTCATTATAGATGATACCATTATGAGCGAGAGCGAAATCCAGCTTTTCAGAGTAAAACGGATGATTATTAAAATTAAATTTTTCATTGCCTTGTGTAGTCATTCGAGTATGCCCCATAATTACTTTAGGATTACATTTAAATTTAAATCTCATTTTATGAGCGGGGAGAGGTTTTTTATAAATTTTGATATTATTTCTATTTTCATCAATATAAGCAATACCTGTTGCGTCTATGCCTCTCTGCTCACACTCAGCGGATAATACTTTTACAATCTTTTCTTTCTGTCTTGCGGTAAAGAAGTTTTCATAGTCAATTATTCCAAATAAGCAGCACATATTATTCTTCCTCGCTTTCCTCATTTATTTCTACAGTTTCGTTTACATACAATTTTCTTTCTTTCAAATATTTAATAAGCTGTGGATATTTTTGTTTATCAAGTTCTGAAACAAATGTACTCCAAGCAAGACTTTTTATTTCTGAATCGGACATATTAACCGCCGCTTCACATATAGCGTCAACCAACTGTATTGAAGCTATAAGAGTGTTATATTTAAGGGAGCCTTTGAATATTCTGATTTCGATAGTTGAATAGTTGGTAATATTCACACAGGCATATCTTCCGGTATAATTTTTCTTTGCGTCGTCAAGAATATCCATAGGCTCCTGTTTCCAGCCATATCTCTTAGCCCAGTGATTAAGCTGACTTTCTGTTCTCCTTGAAAATTTTAAAAGCTCATTCCAGTTACTCTCAAAGAAATATAATATTCTCGCAATATATTCTTCTTGTTCTTTCGCTGTTTCTCCGAAAGCAGTACGATTTATGTGAATATGCAATCCAGATGTTGTTGTATCGTGACTTCTATAGTCAAGACTCAGAGCAATTTTACAAATTTCATTCCACGGCATATTTTCCATATGATATTTTAAAGTCATAGGGTGAGTAACTATTTCCAATCCATCATTAAGAGAGCTGTCTGTCTTTATATAGATATTTTCAGTGTGTTTATTTGCGCATTCACATATTTCACGGGCATTTTCCTCGTCTTTTCCGCCGCCGTCTATTTCAAGCTCACACCCGAAATATCTGTTTCCGCTCCCTTTAAAAACAGGGTCTGGTTTATAGCCATAATCGTGAAGATATTTTGAGTTGTTTTCCCGTTCATAGCAATCATCACAATAAGGGTCTTGACCATAACCGTCATCAAGATAATTAGCGTCATCACTATGAAGTAATCTTCCGCATTCATAACATCTTGTATAATAGGTATCATAGCATTCCTGACACAAATCAATGTTATCATCACCGTAATTACATTCGTTTTCCTCACGCTCGTGACAGCAATCACAAACAAAAGACACTTCGTCAATACAGTCTGAGCAATAAACCTCATCATTTAATACATAGATTTCTTCTTCCGAAACTCTTTGTCCGCAATATGTACAAAGCTCAGATACTTCATCAATACAATCCTGACAATAATATCCATTATTAAAAACACAAGCGTCTTCCTTATCTATTTTTTTCTGACAATATAAACAAGTGACAATATTTTTTTCAATAACTTTTTCTTTCTCAATGATTTCATACATAATAAATCCTCCGTTAATACTCTTCAGCAAGCAGCATTGTACAATAATCAAAATCATCAATAACAAAAATCTTATTCTCAATAGAGCCGCCCTTTTCAACCGGAATAAATATTGTATTTTTATATTTAGGTTGTTCCTGTGAATGTGTAATCTGCTGAAATTCTTTGCCGCCAACGCTGATTTTTTTAAGTTCAAATACCTGTAAATAGTCTTGTTTTTCAACTTTCATAGACTTAATCATAGACCACATCAAGCTTTGCAAATAAAGTGAGATTTCTGAATCAATTCCTTTTGTAATGTATTTTTTATCGAACATAACTGACCTCCTATTTTACATAAAAATTGCTTCAGTCAAAAAATCCCCTTTTGCTTATTAATCAAAGCAAAAGGGGATTTTTTATAAACGCTGTCTGTTATTTTTTAATAATGTACTTCGCTAATTTAAAAGCTTGTTTTACTGATATACAAACTACTTTTTTTGTTACTTTGAATAAAATTTCTGCCATTTTAAACACCTCCATTCTGAAATTTGGGTACAAATGTGAATTCTATAAACTCACAAAATTATAATATATAATTAAAAATCTTAATTTTACGCTCATTATATATCCTTTGATTTATAAATTAATAAAAAAATCCGATTACTACTGTTTGTACAATAGCAATCGGATTTTTAGTTTTTATGATTTTCTCAATAATATTTATAAATTATAAAAAACTTTAAATTAAATATAAAACATTTTAATCATAATTTAAAACAAATTTTTCGCCAACTTTTATTCTTTTAAATGTATACTTGGTATATCTTCCATTTTTTATTTGCTCAATTTTACCTTTATCGCATAAATCTTTTAAAATCTTATATGTACTTGTTAAACCTATATCAAGTATTTCTTCGGCAATTTTTCTTGTAATAAAATCATTTTCTTTAATATAATTAAGTATTTTTATTTTGTACATTTCCTTTTTATCAGACGTATTATTCATATGAGTTTTTTCTGTGCTGAACTTAGGCAATATTACCTTGAAAACTCCTTTTGACGCATTAAATAAAGGCTTTTTTTCTTTGTCAGCATATAAATAATTAATTATACTTATTCCTGTCCCGCAATTTTCAATATATCCCATTTTACAGAATAAATCAGCAAGCTTTATATTTCTTGACTGTGAGGCACCCATTAATACAGAATCCAACTCAAATTCATTTATTAATCCGCCTAAAGATATAAATTCTATTTTGTTATTATAGATGTTTATATTTGTGCTTCCGCTAAAGAAATAATCTTTATGAATAACGCAGTTTAATAAAATTTCTTTTATACACTCTTTGGGATAGTTAATTATATTTGTTTTTTTTAATTCTAAAATATAATTATTTTTATTGTAAAAGATTACAAAATCATAGGTATCTTGAAATTGCTTTAAAACGGAACCTGTAAACTCTTTTTTATGTGTAATAACTTTATTATTTTCCTCAAATATATTAACTCTTATTGTATGATTGCATTGGTCAGAAAGTAAAAACGCAAGATTAGTATATAAGCCCTCAATATTTTTTATATAAAACTTATTCATCTGACTTTTCCATTCTTTAATATAACGACTGCATATTTCTTTATCGAAATATTCAAATGTCAAATCTTGGTTTAGGCTTGTTCCTGTTTCATAGGATTCAGATTGTGTTATTGTATTATTATTTTTTCTAAATTCAATTTTGTTACTTTTACTTAAATGCACAATTTATAACCTCAATTCTTTTTCTTTTATCTTTCTTTTATATTTCTTTTATAATATCAAAAAGAAAAAGAATAATCAAGATTATTTTTTATAAATTAGATTCAATAAATTTAATTAAATCTTTTTTGTATATCTTCCAAAGCCTTTTATTTCCCAGTTTGAATCCTTTTAGTTTACCGCTTTTTAAATATCTTGATAAAGTTGGTCTGCTTATATTTAAAATTTTGCATACATCCTTAAAACTTAAAATTTCTGAATATTTATCAAACATATAAATGAACCTCATTTCTTCCCTTACATTTTTTCTTTGCTGTTTTATAATATTTTATTTCAGTATCGGAAATCTCTTTAAATCCTAAAAGTGAGTCGGGCGACTGTATAAAACCAATATTTTCTATTGTAACAGGTATTGGATTTAATCCCATTTCCTCAAAACAATTTTGAATATTATCATATACATCCATACTGTTAAACAAATTTATTCCCACTGTTTTTAAATCATATTCACAGTTTTTTTCACAGTATCTCAATAATTTTATCATTTTGTTTTTACGTTTTTTCTTTCCGTTCTGTTGTTTTTCAATTATTTTTTCAGCAAGATAACTTCCGGTATAACAACAGGCAGTTGAACATTTAATCATAGCATTATATATACTGCGAACACTTTGTTCCATCTTATTATAAAGCATACATAATACACCATAAGTATCTTCATTATTTGTATATCTTCTGATATATTTACGCTCACATCTAAGTTCCATACGCAAGGTATTATGATAAAAATCTACAATATCTTCAGGATAGCCTCTGTCGATAGCAGCTTTATGTTTATTATATAAAACAAACTCTACGCCTTTAGATTTACTTAAAACATTATAGGAATCCTCTCTGCTGAATTTATCGCATTTTTCCTCTAATTTGGTATTAAGTCTATAACCCTTGCACAACGGCATTCTTCTCATAATAAGTATAAACTGCTTTATTATATTTTCGTGTATTTCTTTTATGTCTTTTGTAAAATCAATTCTGCTAAGATTAAAGTCGTTTACGTCAATAGCATTATTAATAATATTCCCCAAAATTTCCGCAATAAATTTATTTAGTCTTTTAATAGCTATTATAAACTCATATATATCATTAATACTGTTTTTATATGTACCTTCTTCTATCAGACGTGACGGATTAACCTGTATTATAAGTTTATAACACATATCATATGTATATTTAAGCTTTTCTTTATCTGTACATTTTCTAAATGTAATAATAATCCCTTTATCAACATAAGCTGTGGACGTAAAAGGATATAATTTACTATTTCCCGCTGTTCTGTCAGGAAAACAATCAAGAGTTTCCTTTAAATTATTATATTCCTCAAATGTAATTATTTTGTTAATTTCAAATGTATGTATAAAAAATATACTCATAAAATACATTCCTTTCTTTTATTTCTTTTTTATAATAATGTTGTAAAATAATAAAAATTAATATATCATTATTTTTCATAAACATATTTATAATAAATATTAGTTTAAATAATACCCAATAAATCATATATAGTATATAAAATACAGTACATATTATAAAGCAATAATATTTGGGGCAGAGGGGCTATCTACTGTTTAGAGGATAAATATGGCGGGAAAAACTATATATATTTGCCTGAATTATTTTTTTTAAAAAATTATTTTAAAAAAAGTAGTATTTTCGTTATAAAAATACTACTTTTACCACATTGTGAAAAATAATGTTTATAAAATTTTTTATATGAAGAGTTTTATTTTTTCTGTTTCAACACATTTTGTTTATGTAAATTTTGAAGATATGTCCAGAAATAATTTATATTTTTATATTTACCAATATCAATATTCTTAGAATTATCGTTAAACAATATTTTATTTACCGCTTCTAAGTAAAACATTATCAATTCTTTATGTTCTTTTTCTTTTTCAATTTCTTTATCTTTTTCAGTTTCTTTATCTTTTTTTGTTTTTTTAGTTTTTTTAATATTCTTGTCTTTTTCAGCTTCCTTAGCCTTTTTGGCTTCCTCCGCCTCCTTAGCTTTCTTAATTTTTTTGGATTCAATAATTATTTTTTGGGTTATATTTTTCCAGATTTCAAGACATATCCAAAAATGTTCTGTATTTTCAAATTTATCAAGTGAAATATTGTTATATTCAAATAACAAATTATTTACTTTATCTAAGTAGATTTTTTTATTGTTTTTAGATATTGCGCTTTTTTCATATTCATAATTTATTTTTTCCCTTATATCGTTCCATATTTGTAAACATTTTCTAAAATACTCTGTATTTTTATATTTAATTAAATTATCCTCATCAGTAATTAGTACCTCGTTTGCTTTAGTTAAAAATTTTTTTATTTGTTTTTTAGAAATTATTTCATCATTATACTCATTATTTAATTCTCTTGAGATATTCTTTTTAATTTTAGTTGATATATTTTGACACTTTTGAAGATATCTCCAGAAATAGTTTATATTTTTATATTTATATAGAGAATTTGTACTGGTGTTAAACAATAATTTATCTATTCTGTCTAAATGATTTTTCTTCTCTTCATCAGACAATAAATTTTCTTCACATTCATTAATTATTTTTATTGATATATTATTCCAAATTTCCAAGCACTTTAGAAAATAATCTTTTTGTTCGTATATATCTAAAAAATATTCATTATTTTTAAATAATAC
Organism: uncultured Eubacteriaceae bacterium; assembly: GCA_948441255.1. GTDB lineage: Bacteria > Bacillota > Clostridia > Lachnospirales > CAG-274 > MGBC114079. Next base: position 8,266 of record CAOJPS010000001.1, read on the forward strand.
TTCATCAGATTTTTCTAATAATTTAATTGCTGTATTATCAGATATTTCATTATTTGAAAATTTATCCAATAATATATTTCTTGTTTTTACCCATATCTTTTGAGCTTGTATATATTTATCAAAAACAAAAAGATTATCCTGATTTGATGGACTAATCCTTGCGATTCTTTTTTCTATTCGTTTTCGTATAGTTTCAGCAAAATTTCTAACTAAGTCATTTTTATTTTTTAATTCCCAGCCCACGTCTTTACATATTTTATTTTTAGAAAAAATATATTTGCAATATTTATCTTTTAATGTTTCAATCTTAAAAGGTTTATGGCAATTTTCACATAACTTTATTAAATCTTTTTCTTCAAGTATATGCAGCAAAAACGCCCCTATAAGCTCTTCAACATATGAAAATACATAAGCGTTTAGCGTACTCATATTAATAAAGTCCCCAACAAGGTTATAGATATTTTTATAGTCTTTTATATTTACAATCTCATTATTTTTAATTTTAGAACTAACCTTTGTAATTGTTCTTTTTATTTTTTGTTCTCTTTTAACTTTTTCAATTTCAAAGAAAAAGTTAATACGGCTATTATCATCTATATTTCTTAAATTGGATATAATATTAATTGTTTTATAATCTTCTTTTTTTATTTCTTCTTCATAAAATATTCTTTCTTTTTCTGAATTATCAGAATTGTCCTGAGCAATTATTTCTAATACTTTTTTCAAAATACCTATGCTTTTTTTCAAGGATAAAATAGGCGATAGGCTTTCATTTGATATATTATATTTATAATCCCTTATTATTTCTAATATATCAAAATCTTCAATTTCAAGATTTTTTTGAACCCATTCCTCAATAACATTCGCATAGAACAATAATTTTGTATAATATAAATCAGATATATTATTGTTTTCATTAAATAAGTTTATTAGGTATATATAAGCGATTTGTTTAAAAAACAAAATAATGTAATATGGATATGTTTTATACTTGATATAATAAGTCTTTTTATATCTAAGCAACAAATCCATATTAGGAACGCTTTTTTTAAAATCAAGAATTGCTTTAAAAATATCATCTTTTGATGTATTCTCTATTTTTAATAAGTTTGATATTATATTTTCGGAATATTCAAAGCTTTCGATATTATCTATAATTCGGCAAATATTAATTATATCATTTGTATTATAATATATTTTTTCATTTGAATTAAGTTCTTTTTTATTACACCATACCTCAACGCCTGTATCTTCCAGTCTTACTATATAACTTTCATAGTTATAGTTTATAGATTCCACAAAATAGCTTTTTATTTTCTGAGTTTTTTTATAAAATAAATTTTCTGTTTTTTTTAACTTTAGATATATTTTATCTAATGGAGTTAATACTGTTTTATTTAACAACTCAAAATCAGGTTTAAATATATCGTCTATAAGTTTTTTATGAAATATGTATTTATTTTTCTCGTTTGTGTTTAGGTTATTATAATACTTAAAAAATTGACTGTAAAAAACATTAGAATATAACTTATTTATATTATTATTTTGAGACTCAAAGTCATACAAAAATCTTAAATTTAAAAATCTCAAATAATTTTTAAATTTAATTAAGATTGAATCTAAATTTTCTTTTGTAGGCTTTGGTATTTTTAGAAAATCAAAAAAACATTTTTCAGCGTTTCTTAAAGATAAATTACTTTCTTCTAATATTTTTATGATTTTACTTTTATTAGTTCTGGAAATAGGGTTATCTTCTATTATTTCTTTTCTCTCAAAATATTTCATTTTATTGTCAAACTCGTATTCACGATAATATATTGCCTCTTCGTCTACTTCATCTTTAATTTCCATAATTTTTATTTCCTTTCGCATTAAAACTCAACTTTTATTTTTTGTTTTTTAAATAAAATGTCTCCATATTTTTATGGCTAAATATACTGGAGACATCGCTTATAATAAATACGTTGACCCCTCTTGATTTTTATTTTATACTAACTATCGAAAGCAGGAATATTACTTATAAAATTCCTTGAATTTCATTTTAAAGCTTTAAGATAAAGATTAATTATGTTAAAAATATCTCCATTTTATTATTAATTTTATCATAAATAATCTATAATATCAAGGTATACCTAAATACAAGTTTAAGTAAATTAACAAGGAGGAATTATTAATGAATAAAAATGATAGGAAACTTATTAATAAATTATTAAAAGCATTGGATTTAAAAGAGGAATATGTTGAGCATAAAGCTTTAAACACCGCTGTTCAGAATGATTTGGAAACAAACATCTCTGAGAAGTCTCACTCTAATGAAAGCTATGATAAAATTACCAAAAGCATAGATATAGCGAAACAACGCAAATTAGCTGATGATATACAAAATATTGATGATTTTCAGAAATTTAAAGATAATATAATTCAAAAATTTCAGTTGCTTTTGGAATTAAAAAAGAATATTAATTCAAAAATCAAGCCTTCTTTAAAGTCAACTAAAAACGAAGTCAAAACAATAAAAAGTAAAATAAAAATAATAACAGCGGATATTAAAGATTTATTTTCAATTACCTCTGATTTAAAAGCTGATATTAAAGATTATGAAAAAACAGTAAAATCTAACGCAAAGGATATTAAAGAAATCAAGGAGACTTTACAAAAAATAGCTATTTTACAGGGAATAATCTCTTCCGGTGATGATTTTGAGGATATAAAGAAATCAGCAAAGAAAACGCTTCGTGCCTCAAAAATTAACAATGAAAATCAGTTTTTTAAAAATATACGTTTTTAAATAATTATGTTTAAAATTTGAAAGGAGCTGGATTTTATGTCAGAAAAAAATTATTCTGTTAAAGAAAAATTTGCGGACAATGGCTGTATTAATTTTAAAATCAGTATTATTGAAAAAGAAATAATAAGAGATATTAAAGGAAATAACATAGCCGTAAAATTTTTAGTATGCGTAAAATATCCAGATGGGAAAGAGTGTAAAAAGTGGCTGGAGGATTTAACGAATATAGACTATTTTAAAGAGTTTGGAATAATTGATGTATTATTTACTTCTAAATTAAGAAAACAACTCTTAGAAACTCTTTTTGTTGAGGCAAATAAGGCGAAAACAATATATAAAATTAAAGTAAGTTCTGGTTATCAGGTTATTAATTATACACCATTATTTGTTTTTGGAAATAATTTTTACTGGAGTAAAGATATTAAAGAAGAGCTTCAAATAAACTCCCCTTATAATATTACATTGAGCAGTAAAGATGTTTTTAATGAAGATTTCCTGTCAACTTTAGAAAGCTATATGAATCTTTTACCGTGTGTAACAGAGCTTCTCTTTTATACAGCAGAGTTTGCCATAGTGAAACAATTTATCGAAAAATCTGGAATAAAATGTAGTTTTGCCACTGTTTTTATAGCCACTTCCGGACACTTAAAAACAACATTATCAGAGTTATTTTATCTTTGGCTTGATGATATCAAAGAGCAGACAATTAAGTTTTTTAATCCTCCAAAAAATAAAATTTTATTTGATAAAATTGATTCTCTTTTGGGACTAAATCTTTTATTTGACGACCTTAGAATAATTGATAATACCTATGATAATAAAAAACAAGCACGAAATCTTGATAATGCTGTAAGGTATGCCGCAGAGGATGGAAAAGCTAATCTAATTATTACAGGAGAAACCATCGAATCTGTTGGAATATTTAGTTGTCTTGACAGAGTTTTTCAGATTTACATAAAGGAAATGAAAGCTTCTGAAATAAGGGAATTAAAAATTCGCCTGACAAACTTAAAGAAAAATTTTATGCCTTATGTTTCGGCAATGTTTGCGGAAGTATTAATAAAAAACCATAATGAGGTTATTCAATTTATTAAAGATTTTTATACTGCGAATAATAACAAAGTCTATATAGAACACGAATATGTCACCAGAACAGAACGTTACGCAATGTTTATTAAACTGACACAAAAATTATTTGTTAAATATATTTTAAGAAACTACCCAGAAATAAATAATCTTAATGATAATTTTGAAAAAGCGCTTAAATACCAAACCACACACCATATTAATATGCTTCAAAAGAAAAAAATTGCTGAAACAGAAACTAATTATATAATTCTATTTTATTACGCTATATTTGAGAATAGTTCTATCAAAATACTTGAAGAACCGAGGGAATATTTAGCTAATGAGGGTACTTGCTGCGTTAATGATAAAGGTCAGCTATTTATAACTCGTGAAACATTAGAGCAAGCGTTTCAAAAGTATTATGAAAAAAATATTTATATTAATATTAATAAATTAATCAAAAAGTTTAATCAAGAAGGTTTATTATTTTTAGATACAAGCAGCAGAGGCTATCAAAAAAATTATAAACAGAAAAAACATTATGTTATAAATTTAAAACTTTTATCAAGCAAACTTAAAGAATAAAAAATTTTTTAAATCTGAGCGTTAAGCGTATAAACAGCTATTTTAATTATGCAATATATACATATTATAGTAATAATTTTATTATTATTATATATGCCGATTTTAATAAAAGGAGGTTATGTACATATGTATACATCTATTCTACACAAGGCTGACGGCTGTATAGATATTGACTCTGAAATTATAAAATTTAGAGCGAAGCTTACAGCTAAGAGACTTGCCGATATGGGTATAAATCAAGAAAATATTAAATTGCTTTTAAATAAAGATAAGTATATAAACCAATTTACTAAATAGAAAATTTTCCTTGCTATGGTTATATATTTTATCATAGCAAGGATAAAATATATAAGAGGGAGGAAAATTATGATAAGTGAACCTAAAATCGCTATTTACGCAAGAAAGTCAAAATTAACAGAAACAGGAAAATCTATCGATAATCAGATATCTAAGTGCAAAGCTTATGCTTTTTTGAAATTTGACGCAGGCGATAATGATATAGAAATATATCACGATGATGGAAAATCAGGATTTTATGCTGACAGACCGGAATATTTAAAAATGCTTAAAGATATTGAAAAAGGTAAAATAAAAGCTGTTATATGCTATAAATTTGATAGAATTTCAAGGCGTACACTTGATTTGCTTAATTTAGTAGAAAGATTAAAGTCAAAGAAAATAACTTTTGTATCGTGTTCTGACGATATTGATACAAGCTCTAAAACAGGCAAAGTATTAATGAGTATGTTAGCGATTATAGCTGAGTTTGAACGAGATATTATAGCTGAAAGAATATCCGATAATCTTTATGAATTATCAAAAGAAGGGCGATGGCTTGGCGGTGTAACACCAACCGGATTTTATTCTAAAAAAGAATCAATTATGCTGCACGGAAGAAAATCAACTGTAAATCACCTTGAACCTATACCCGAAGAGCTTATTGCGGTAAAAAAAATTTATGAAATATTTTTACAAAAACATTCAATAAATGAAACGGTAAGATACACTTTAAAAAATAATATCCTCACAAAAAACAATAAAAATCATACGGAAATAAGCATTAAAAATATACTTTCAAATCCTGTATATGCCATAGCGGACGAAGATATTTACAATTACTACACTGAAAAGGGAATAGTGCTTTATGCTGAAAAAGAAAACTTTAACGGTATAAATGGCTTAATGGTATACAATAAAACTCAGCAGATTAAAGAGCTTAAAGATGACAGTGTTACTTTAAATCCTAAATATATTCATAAAAACTCAGCAAAAAAACGTGAAGACTGGGTTATTTCCGTAGGAAAACACAAGGGTATTATACAAGGGCGTGACTGGATAGCCGTTCAGGAAACTTTAGCTGAAAATAAAAGCAAATACGCAAGACCAAATAAAAAAACAAACGCTCTTTTAGGCGGTCTTATCGTTTGTCCTGTATGCGGTAAAAATATGTATGCGCATAAAGAAAACAGGCGCTTTGAGCAAAATGGAGAACCAAGATTTGTTTATCGTTGTTCCTCAAGAAAGTATGATACAACGGCTTGTACATATAAACCGCTGAGAGGCAGTGTTATCGACAAATTTATTCTTGATACTTTATGTAAGATTGGAAGTAAAAATTCGGATGAATACTATAAAGCTCTTGAAGATGAAATCAAGCTAAACAGTTATAACGCTTTGCGAGATGAGGAATCAGAACTTCAAAAAAAAATAAAGCGGCTTAAATCAGAATTACAGTCACAAATTGAAAATTTACGAATCGCCTCAGGAGCGTCAAAAGAATTTATAATGGCTGATATAAATAAATTGTCAAATGAAATAAAAGTTTATGAAAATCAGCTTAACCAAATACAAGAGAATAAAACAAGCGATACAACAACTCTTAAAGGTTTGGAAAAAGCGAGAGAATTAATAAATTCTTTTGAGAATCTGATTGATACTATGACTTATGAGGAAAAACTGGAGCTTGTACGGCTAGTTATAGCTAAAGTATATGTTATAAACAAAGATAATATTACTGATGAAAATGGTAAAAATGTCCCAAATGACGAAGTACATATTTTTCTGAAAGGTATACCAGAAGAAAATTATGAGGAATTCTTCAAAAATATAAATCCTATAAAACGGGATTTACAGCAAAATAATGAGAATATTAAGGCTCAGCCCCATTCAAAAGGGGTTGAGCTTTTATTTTGCCGTAATTCTGATAATGCGCTTATGACATTAATTCACATTATATTACCCATTAAAGAACTTTCAGACAATCCTACGATTGGCGAAAAAATAAAATATTATCGTTTTATAAATAATCTTACACAGGAAGATTTAGCTAAATTATTAAATATAAGCCGTACTACAATAATAAAATATGAAAATAGTGAGCTTTCTGTCCCTCTAAATGTTCTAAATAAAGCGGCTGAACTATTTAATATTCCTTCTGATTTTCTTTATGATGATTACAGTTCTTTCTTAGCGTATCCTTGTTCCAAGAAAATAAAGGAAATACGCAAAAAAGAAAATCTAACACAACAGAAATTGGCTGATAGTCTTAATGTAAGTAAAAAAACAATAAAAACTTGGGAAAGCGGAAGAGGGTTAATATCCAGAGAGAATTTTCAAAAGTTAAAAAAATTATATCTTAATAATTAAAAGAGATACCTTATTTGCTACATTTGCTTAACTGAGCCTCATATAGCATTTTCAATACATCTTGCAGCGTAGGTCGCAAGTTTTGTACCCTTGTTATTTTTAAAGGTTGTGACGGCTTTAATCAGGCCTATGGTTCCGACTGAAATTAAATCTTCGCTGTCTTTGCTGTAATTGGGATATTTTTTTACTATGTGCGCTACAAGTCTTAAGTTGCGTTCCACTAGTATACATTTTGCCTCATTTTTTTCCTCATCATTTCCGTTTTGAATTTGAAAAAGCCATTTATCTTCTTCCTCAGCCGTTAATGGCTTTGGAAACGCTCCTCCTGTTGAAATGTGTGAAAAAATAAAAAAACTCTGCAAAAATCCCAAAATCGCGAAAACCACATTAACACCTCCAAAGGATAGTCATATATATTATTCAAAATGTGGGGATGTTCGTGCAAGTCCGACAAAAATTAATGAGATTTTTTAAAAAGATAAAAAAGTACCCCTATTATTTTTATTAGGGGTACTTTGTGTATTTTAAAACAAAGTTTCAAATCTTTTCATAGCTTCAATCGTATTTTCTTTATTGTTAAATGAGGTGAGTCTAAAATAATTTTCTCCGTTTTTGCCAAAGCCTGCTCCTGGTGTTCCAACAACGGCTATCTTATTGAGCATTAAGTCAAAGAATTCCCAGGAATTCATATTATTAGGACATTCAAACCAAATATATGGAGAATTTATTCCACCAAAGTATTTAATATTCTTTTTATCCATAGTTTCTGAAATGATTTTAGCGTTTTCTTTATAATAATTGATCATTTCTTTTGCTTGTTTCATACCGTTTACAGAAAATACTGTTTCGGCAGCTCTCTGCACAATATAAGGTACTCCGTTGAATTTTGTTGTTTGACGGCGGTTCCACATTTTGTTTAAAGACATCTGCGTGCCGTCGGCGGCCTTTCCAACAAGTTCTTTTGGAATAATTGTATATCCGCATCTTGTTCCTGTAAATCCCGCTGTTTTTGAGAGTGAACAAAACTCAACAGCACATTTTTTAGCTCCCTCAACGGCAAAAATGCTTCGAGGGAGAGTTTCGTCTGAAATGAAACATTCATAAGCTGAGTCGAAAAGAATTACAGCGTTGTTTTTAAGAGCGTAATCTACCCATATTTTAAGCTGCTCCTTGTTATAAACGGCGCCAGTTGGGTTGTTTGGAGAACAAAGATATATTATGTCGGCGTGAACATTTTCATTTGGCATTGGAAGAAAATTGTTTTCGGCGTTTGCGTCAAGGTACAATATTTTTCTTCCGTTCATTGTATTAGTATCAACATATACAGGATATACAGGGTCGGGAACCATAACAATATTGTCAAGGGCAAAAAGGTCTGTTATATTTCCTGTGTCGCTTTTCGCTCCGTCGCTTACAAAAATTTCGTCTATTTCAATATTTACGCCATTTCTTGAGTAATATTGCTGTATAGCGTTTCTTAAAAAGTCATATCCTTGTTCAGGACCATAGCCTCTGAAAGTTTCGGCTTTTCCCATTTCGTCAACAGCAGTGTGCAGACTTTTGATGACTTCGCTCGCAAGAGGAAGAGTTACATCGCCGATACCAAGGCGAATAACTTTTTTATCGGGGTTTTCTGCGGTGAAGGTATTAACTCTTTTAGCTATTTCAGAAAAAAGATAACTTTCTTTTAAATTAAGGTAGTTTTCATTGAATTTTGCCATTTGTTTACCTCCCAATAAATTTGAAAATAATGAATAAAATGTTTTTTCTCTCATTTGTCTAGTACGAAATCGTTTTAAGGAAACACCGCGCAAAGGATATTAAAAATAATTTTTATTTTTGAATTATGCGGGGTTTCCTTAATATTATACCAAAAAAGCGTAATGCTGTAAAATACTTTTTTCTATCCTCTATTTATTCTGGAATTGCTGTAAATTGCTCAAGCAGTTTTGCTGTTGTCGCTACTTTGACGCACGATGAGATTACTTCCATAGCTGTTTTAAGTTCTTCCATATATGGGTAGGATGGCGCTATACGTATACAATCGTCTTTTGGATTGTTATTGTAGGGATGTGTGGCGCCGGCATTTGTGACAATCACACCGGCTTCTTTGGCAAGTTTTACAGTTTCTTTAGCACAGCCCTCGTAAGTGAATAACGTTATAAAATAACCTCCGTCCGGTTTTAACCAGCGGCACATTTTATTTTCTTTAAACTCTCTTTCCAATATTTCTATGACCATATCAAATTTTGGTCTTAAAATGGAGGCGTGTTTTTCCATATGTTTCATAATATTATCGGCGTTTTTAAAAAACTTGACAAAAGAAAGCTGATTTATTTTGTCATAACCGATAGTTTGTATTGACATTCTTTTTTTGATTTCCTCTATGTTATTTTTACTGGCTGAAATCAGCGAAACCCCCGAACCTGGAAACGTTATTTTTGATGTAGAGAAAAACATATAAATTCTGTCCTCATTTTCATATTTTTCAGCTAGTTTAAATATATCGGCAAGTTTGTTTTCTTTATATATATGATGAACAGCATAAGCATTGTCCCAAAATATACGGAAGTCGGAAGCGGCTGTTTTCATTTTGGCAAGTCTTTCGACAGTTGAGTCACTGTAAACAGCGCCTGTTGGGTTAGAATACATTGGCACACATATTATACCTTTTATGGTTTCATCTTCAGCGGCAAGTTTTTCAATAATATCCATATCCAAATCATCATTTTTAAAGGGGACAGGTATCATATCCAAACCTAATTCCTCACATATTGAAAAGTGTCTGTCATATCCTGGAACAGGACATAAAATTTTGACCTTTGGAAGTTTTAGCCAGGGGGTGCTGCCGAGAGTTCCAAAAAGACACAATCTTACAAATGTGTCGTATATAAGATTTAAAGCGGAATTTCCACCTATAATTATGCTTTCTTCGGGTATATCTAGTAGGTCGGAAAAAATTTTTTTTGTTTCAGGAAGTCCATCTAGTATACCATAATTTCGTGCGTCAAAATTATTAGCGGAATGATAGTCATCAAGACCTTTGAGAATATCATTTGATAAGTCAAGCTGCTTCGCGCCGGGTTTTCCTCTTGACATATCAAGATTAAGTTTCATATCTCTATAATTGTTATATTCTTTTAAATATTTATTGTGCAGGGCGGTAAGTTCATCTTTTGACATAGATTTTAATTCTGTCATAATAATTTCTCCTTTATCTTGTTAATTTAACCGATGACAATATTCGGATTATAGAAATGAATTTTTTTCAAATTCTTTTGTCAAAAAATAAAATAAGTGTTTTTTTCCGAAAATAATCTCACTATGTTTATTGTATCATATAATTATGCTATTGTCTTGTAAAAAAATAAAAAAATTTACAAAAAAATTTTTTATGACAATAATAGAGATTTGGTTATATTTTATAATAAATTAAAACAAAATGAAGGAAGCGGAAATATATCTTGCAAAAAAACTTATTGTTGATTTTTTAATTACGTGGCGGTATCGCCATAAGAAAATGAAAAGTGGGTGTGAAAAAGATTTTTTCATACCCACTTTTTTATTTTTAAGCTTTGTAATCTACCCAATCAAATTTGGCGTCAACTGTTTTATCATTTTTTCCGTTATAAGCGTATATTCCCACAAGAGTTCCTGTATGATGTTTTCCTACGGTTACTCCCTCGTCGCTTAAGAAATAACAACGGCCAACTCTTCCTATTAAAATCCAGGTTTCGTTGTCAAGGCTGTAGAAAAATTCTCTTGTCTGTTTTATAACACGAACTTTAAGATATACCGTTTTTACGTCTGGGTCAAGAGCTATTTCTCCGTTAATGCTTTTTTCAGCGTTCCTGTTCTCATAAACCCGAAGTTTGAGTCCGTTATCGTAAATCATACAGCATTTGATATGGTTATTTATTCCATAGTAGCACGTGATTCCGGCTTGCTGTCCGTTAGCGAAAGGTTCAAACTCAAGTTTTGTTGAGAGAGAATATGTAAGTTCGGTTTCACGTCTTACTAAGGTATTGTATGAACTTCTTTCGCAAAGGTCATATTCCCCCGTTTCTATCGTGAAAAAGCCTTTGTTTTTTGTAAGAGATATTTTGTCGGTTCTGGGATTTCTTATAAATTCCCATTCAAGGCTTAATTTATCGTCATCAAAGTCGTCAAATGTTTTTTCCTCGTATTCTGTCCAAGGCAAATCCGGCGCCTCATTTTCCGCTGATGGATTTTTATTTTCTTTTTCGTTTACGATAAACCAGCCATCATCGGTCCAAGTGACTTTGTCAAGAGCTGTTTCACGTCCCATTGTAGTGCATTTACCCTCATTGACGCGGCAGCAAAGATATGTTACCCACCAGTCACCATTCTGGGTTTGTATGAGGTCACCGTGACCGGCGCGCTGAATTTCAGCTGTAGGGTCAGTCTGTTTTAAAGCGGGGTTATAAGGAGAGGATTCGTAAGGTCCGAAAAGATTTTTTGAGCGGCCGACACTGATTCGGTGTCCGAATCCTGTTCCGCCTTCCGCCAAAATAGCGTAATACCAGCCGTCTTTTCTTAAAATATGCGGACCTTCGGGACATCTTAAGCCTGTCCCCGGCCATACGTTTACAGGCGGCTCGACTATTGAACAGCAGTCATCGGAAAGCTTTGTTATTGTAATTCCAGGGGCGGTGATACAATAGTGTGTTCCATCATCGTCAACAAAGTGGGCTGGGTCGATATGGTCGATATCAAGTACAACAGGTTTTGAATATGGACCCTCTGGATTTTTGGATTTCATAAATAATGTTTTTCGTAATTCTCCTGTGTTATTTTCGGGAGGGTCATTTAGCCTTAATGTGGCGAAAACATAAAATTCCCCGTTACAATATGAAATATCCGGCGCCCATATACCGTGAGAATCAGAGGTTTCACTGAGATATAAATCATCGTTTTCGGTAATAACGTGACCTATAAGCTCCCAATGAACCAAATCTTTTGAGTGATGAATGGGTATTGCCGGAAAATATTGAAAAGAGGAATTAACCATATAATAGTCATCGTTGACCCTGACAACAGAGGGGTCGGGATAAAAGCCTTTTAAAACGGGGTTCTGATATGTATTCAAAACAAACACTCTCCTTAAATTAATTGTGGAAACGCATACAGAAAATAATTATTAATATTTTTAATAATATATACGTATAGCTTTATATTTATATCATATAATTATTTTAATACTTTGTCAATATAAATAAGAAATTTTTACAATATTTTCAGGAGAAAGTTGTATTCTTTGAAAACATAGGAAACACCGCACAAAGGATAATAATAATTTTTTGAATTATGCGGTATTGCACTAATAGTCAAATTCTGAAAAACTGTCTTTTAAGAGTTTTAGAATTGTAGGTTCAACGCTGAAGTCGGAGAGTAGTTTGTAATATTCGGTCACTTTGTTTTTTGAGATTTTAGGGTTTTCTTTTTTTATAGCTCTTATCATAATATTTTTAGGAGTATGCTCCATATCTATAAATTCAAGTATAGATGTTTTATAGCCAAAAAGTTTTAATGTTTCTCCTCGTATGCCATCTGTTAAAAGCGCTGAGAAACGCTCTTTTAAAATTCCGTATGATAAAATATTTTTTAGACTGTCATTTTTTACTTGATAGAATAATTCGTGCTGGCAGCAGGGAACGCTCATAATTACTTTACAGTGTTGCTTTATTCCATAGGCAATAGCGACGTCGGTCGCTGTATCGCAGGCGTGAAGAGAGATAATCATATCGGCTTTTTCTTCTGACGTATCCAGACTGGCGATATCATCAGCAAAAAAACTGAGATTTTTATAGCCGATGGTTTTGGCAAGCTGGCTGCAGTTTTCGACAACGTCTTTCTTTAAATCGAAGCCTTTTATTCTGATATTTTTATTTTTTAGAATGTTAAAGTAATAGTATATAGCGAAAGTAAGGTATGATTTTCCACAACCCATATCTATTATTAAACCGTCATTTGGAATATATTTTTCCACATCGGCTATCATTTCCAGAAACCTGTTGATTTGGCGAAATTTTTTTTGTGACGAATTGTGTACCTTTCCGTTTTTATCGATTAAACCAATTTCAAAAAGCCAATTTATATAAGTTCCCTCTTTAATTATATAGTTTTTAACAGCGTTATGAGAGATGGTATTTTTTTCAAAGTCAATATTCTCTTTATTTTCAACAATTTTAAATCCTTTTTTCTTATTCATAAGTATTGTAACTATTCTGTTTGAGTATATTCCGCATTGTTTGAAATTTTCAGTCATAAGTTCCAAAATTTTTTCAACTATGGAAATATAAGATTGTTTTTTATCGTTTTTTTCTATTTTTATATTTTCGTGGATAACTTTTTTATCAATATAGCGAGAAATTTGAAATACCTCGCCATCTTTGAGGGTAATTTTTGAAACAACCGCTTTAAAACAAAGTCCGTCTCCTTTTTTTATTGGATTGCTTAATGTGATTTTTTTAAGAAAGTCAAAGTCTACAATTTCTATGATTTTATTTTTTAATGAATTGAAATCTTCCATTTTTTATTCTCCTGTGATTAACTATATTGCCACGGATTCAGCAATCTGTTAGAATATCGTCAATATTGACGTAGACCAATATTAAATCATCTCCTATACATTTTATGTCGCACCATTTTATGTGGTATTCCTGCGAGCTTCCGAAAATTCCAAAAAATTTGCCTCTGGCGGGAATGATTATTTTTTTTATTGTTCCTGTTTTTATATCTATTTCCATATCGCACACAAAGCCGAGCCGGCAGCCATCGCATACGTTTATAACCTCTTTTTGCTTAATTTCAGATATTCTCACAAAACCGCCCCATTAATTATAATATTATATTATATGCTTTTTTTAGGGGTTTATTTCAATGCGCCTTAAAAACCCTAATGTTTTGCCGGGGATTCCGCAAACTAGTCAGTGTTTTTAATTTCGCCAAAAATCGGCTCACGCCGACCGCACTTCTTTGCGGCACCCAGTCAGTGTTTTTGGCTTCGCCAAAAATCGGCTTGCGCCGACCGCACTTCTTTGCGGCACTAATTAAAAGAAAGAAGCAAAGAACTTTTGCGCGAAACTATCGTTTTGTTGTTAAAAAAATCGGGCAAAGTCACCGCCGTGATCTTTTTAGCAAAGCGAATGCTTTGCGTTATAAAGTTTAGGGTCAAGCCCTTTTTAAAGGGCTTGCAGGGTGTGGGACAGCGTCCCACAGTCTTTATCAGTCAATTTTTTTGAATTTTGACAGCGCCGCCATAAATTTTTTGGTTCCTGCTGACGGAAATTCTACTGTGACCTCGTAGTCCGCTCCAGCCGGGGAAATGCTTGTAACTGTTCCTATTCCGTATTTGGCTTGTTTAACTTTATCGCCAACTTTAAAATCTATGATGACGTTTTTTGGCGAAAGCATTTTTGAATAGGAAGAATAATTTTTGTTTTCCCTTGGATTGTACTTGGAAGAAACTGTTGCGGGGGATTTTACCGTTTTATTAGAGTTTTTTGAGGAAAAAATATCATTTTCAATAAATTCATCAGGCAGCTCTTTTATAAATCTTGAAGGGGCGTTTGAAATGTAGTTTCCGTGCTGAAGCCTTGTTTTCGCGCAAGTTATGTACAGCTGTTTTTTTGCTCTTGTTATTCCTACATAACAAAGCCGCCTTTCTTCCTCAACGGCTGTGGGAGAGGGTTCTAAAATACTTCTGTAGCTTGGGAAAATTCCTTCCTCAAAACCAGCTATGAAAACAACTGGAAATTCAAGCCCTTTTGAACTGTGCAGTGTCATAAGCACAACTGTGTCATCTTCCTCGGAATAGTTGTCTATATCGGCTACAAGAGCAACTTCCTCAAGAAACGCTGATAAATCGGATTTTTCGGAATGTTCCTCAAATTCGGCGGCTTTTGAGATAAGCTCATTTAAATTGTCTATTCTTCCTTGCGCTTCTTCTGTTCCCTCTTTTTCCAACTCTTCTTTATAGCCTGTTTTAAGCATAACTGTTTCTAAAAGGTCTTTTATGTTAAGACTTAAAACATCTTCGCTTAAATCGGAAATTAATTTTCTGAAATCTGAAAGCTTTTTGCTTCGGATTTTTAATTCCGGAATTTCTTCTACATTACGTAAAGCGTCATAAACAGATATTTCATTACTGTCAGCGAAAGCGGAAACTTTTTCTACAGTGGCGTCGCCTATGCCCCGTTTCGGAACGTTTATAATTCTTTTTAAAGCAACATCGTCGGAGGGATTATACAAGACTTTTAAATAACACATTATATCTTTTATCTCTTTTCGGCTGTAAAACGGTACTCCGCCAAGAAGACGGTAGGGGATTGAGTCTTTTACAAGCCTATCTTCTATTGTTCTGGAAAGCGCGTTGTTTCTATATAAAATGGCGAAGTCTTTGTATTCTCGTCCTTTTTCTTTTCCTTTTTTTATTTCGGAGGCTATGAACATTGCTTCCTCAAGGTCACTTTCGGCTTTTTTATATTTTATAAGTCCGCCTTTTTCGTTGTCTGTCCAAAGTTCTTTGTCTTTTCGGCTGAAATTGTTTTTTATTACAGCGTTTGCGGCGTCAAGTATTGTTTTGGTGGAACGATAGTTTTGCTCAAGTTTTATTACAGAAGCGTTTTTGAAATCTTTCTCGAAATCTAATATATTTCTTATGTTTGCCCCCCTCCAGCCATATATGCTTTGGTCATCATCTCCTACAACACAAAGGTTTTGATATTTTGAAGATAATTGGCGTATCAAATTGTATTGGCAGGAATTGGTATCTTGGTATTCATCTACCATTATATACAAAAAACGGTCACGATATTTTTCGAGAATGTCGGGGTTTTGTGAAAATAATTGTACAGTTTTGAATATTAAATCGTCAAAGTCAAGAGAGTTATTTTGTTTCATTCTTTTTTGATATTCGGTATATACTCTTGAAATTGTTTTCATTCTAAAATCATCTCCGGCAAGTTCTGAATATGCCGCGGCTGAGATGAGTTCGTTTTTTTGACCGCTTATCTCATTCATAATCATTTTTGCCGGAAAGTTTTTGTCGTTTATGTTAAATGTTTTCAATATATCTTTTATCAGTCTTTCACTGTCATCAGAATCGTAAATTGTAAACTGAGAGGTATAGCCGAGCCGGTCTATATCTCTTCTGAGTATGCGGACGCAGGAAGAATGGAATGTGCTTACCCATACGTCTTTTCCGAAAGGAGTGATTTTTTCTACACGTTCTTTCATTTCTTTTGCCGCTTTATTTGTGAAAGTGATTGCCATAATATTATATGGTCTTATTCCCTGTTCAATTAAATAGGCTATTCTATGAGTTAAAACTCTTGTTTTTCCGGAACCCGCTCCAGCTAAAAGCAAAAGCGGTCCTTCTGTTTTTAAAACTGCTTTTTTCTGCATTGGGTTTAATCCCGTTGTTAAATCTGACATTTTTATTCTCCTTGAAATTAGACTTCTTTCGAAACTTCATATTGATACAAATATTGTAGAAAATATTTTTTTGTTGGATTGGAGTAATTTTGCGGTTTCGAAAGAAGTCTATTGATTAAGTCTGTTTAAAATTATTTTATAGCCGCCGCTTCCATAATTTAAAGCACGGTTTACTCTGCTTATTGTAGCTGTGGAAGCTCCGGTTTTTTGGACTATAGCGCTATAGGTTTCACCGTCTGTAAGCATTTTGGCGACTTCTAATCTTTGAGCCAGGCTTTTCAGTTCGTTGACAGTGCAGATGTCCTCAAAAAATTTATAGCATTCGGATATGTTTTTCAATTCTAATATAGAGGAAAAAAGCATATCGCAGGAAAAGGTTTTTAATTTGTCATTCACAAAATCACCACCATTGCAATAGAGTAATAGACTTTTTTTGAAAGAAGTCTAATCAGTAACAGGCGTTTACGCAAGTTATTATCATTTTAACACTTTAACTCTGTAAATTCAAGAAGTGTTTTTATGATATGAAAAAAATATGTAAAAGGAACTTTTCTTTTGTGCATATTTACCAAAGAGTTATTTTTGATAAATATTCGTCAAAATAGTTGTACGTATACGTATTTATTTTTGCTGTTAGTATTTATATGGGGTTAAAAAGTTGAAATATACTTATGTTATTAAAGTTTAATGAGTTTTTTTTCTGGAGTTTTTTGTATGATATTCGTACAGAAAATGTTTTTTGAGCGAACAATAAAATATTACTTTTTTAAGTTGATTTATGCGTTTTGTACAAAAGGGAGAAAAAAAGCCGGGTTATTGACGAGGGTATTTTTGGTATGATAATATTATGATAAGTCATAATAGACTTCTTTCGAAACTCCATGTTGATATAAGTATCGTTATAAAAAAATATTTCACTCAATGTTTTTTTTACGCTTTCGGCGTTTAAAAAGCAAAACGCCTAACGCTTCACATTGAATAAAATATTTTTTTGTTGGATTGATGTAATTTTACGGTTTCGAAAGAAGTCTAATGTTAAACAAAAATGGGTTTGTTTGACTTGATTATATAATAATTTAAAGGGAGGAAAAAAGATGAACAAACAGATTAGACGTTATTTAAGCGCTGTTATCGCTATGGCGCTTATGTTTACAAGCGTGTTTTCCAATGTTGTTTTGGCGGAAGAAGAAACCGTTGGTATTGAGGACGTTTCGGCAGACGAGAATGCGGATTTAGGCGGAGATTCGGAAGACGCTGACATTAATGGGGAAACCGATGAAGCAACAGAAGATGTACAAGATGACAAGGATACGGAGGATGTAATTGAAGACGGGGCGCTTGATCTCGCGGCGGTTACTTATGATGATACGGATATAAGCCTTGCCGCGGCGGCAACTTATGAGGACTTCGTTAAGCAGTTTGACACGGCTCAGGGCGGTACGCCTGTTGCTGTTGGCGAAACAAAAACTTATACTATTCACAGAACGGATTCAAGTCAGGAAGCGATATCATTATCAAACGGTTCTAAAGAAGTCGGCGGAATTTGGTTTGAAGCTACGGCAAGCGGAAGCAAATTACAGGATAACGGCGTGTCAAACGGTGTTCAGGTTGGAACAAATACAGTGCTGTATGTTCCTGTGAACGGAAAGTCAAATATTACGTTTACTACAGGATATAATACCGCGACTGTAAAGGTTACTGATGAACTTGGATATGACGATTCATTTGATATTAATCAAAGCGCCTGGGGACCAGATATTTATGAGTATACGGGAAAATCAACAACTGTCGTTAAGTTTACTATCAGCAGCGGAAGTATATATATAAAAACTATTGATGCTGTTTCTGAAGGTGTGCAGGAAGGTCCGGAACCTGTAACTTGGGAAAAGAGAGATTTCGCTCTCAATATTAATGGAACAAGTGTTAATGTTGAGGGAGCGAATAAGAAAAGCGGTTCCGCGACAATTACTATTGATGACACAGACGCTGAAATAGTTTCGGCGGAAGCTAAAGAGGCTTCAATTAAACTTAATCTTGGCGGAAAAGCTTTAAGTTCTGATATGGTTTCGACAACTACTGAAGGTATTGAGATAAGTGTTGAGGGCGATAATGTGGTTGTAAGTTTTACGGGACAAACAATTGAGCCTTTGACCTATACTATTTCTATAGCTGATTACTCAACGGAAATTAAAAGCGCGGAGGAATTCGCGGCGAAATTTGATGAGACAAAGGGCGGTACTCCTGTTACTGTTGAAGAGGAATATACATATAACTTTGGAGGACTTATATACGACGGCGGTTATTTTAAAAAAGCCTCAGAAGCTGGAGAAACAAATAAAATGTGGGTTGACGCTACTACAGGCAGCGGATTGAGAAATAACGGCGATAATTGCCAGGTTGGCATAGGAGCGGTATTTTATATACCTGTAAATGGGAAAACCACATTAACTTTTAATACTTACGGCGGAGTATACGGCGAAGGTACTTTTAAAATCAGTGATTCCACTGGTGAATATACTGAACAGAATTTTTCAACTACAGGAGCAGGAGATACAACTGACCAGTTTGTGTATGATGGAAAATCAAAAACAGTAATTAAACTTGACCTTACAGGAGCGGGAGCAAAAGGATTTTATTTGAAGAGCATTAAAGCTGTTTCTGAGGGCGTGCAGGCAGGTCCTACTTGGGAAAAGAGAGATTTCGCTCTAAGTATCAACGGAACAAACGTTAATGTTGAGGGAGCGGCAACCGAAAGCGGCTCGGCAAAAATCACTATTGATGACACAGACGCTTCGGTAGTTTCGGCAAAGGCTAAAGAGGCTTCATTGAAACTTAACCTTGGCGGAAAAGCTTTAAGTTTTGATATGGTTTCGACAACTACGGAGGGTATTTCAACAAGTGTTGAGGGCAATAATGTGGTTGTAAGTTTTACGGGGCAAACAATCGAGCCTTTGACTTATACTATAAAAGTAATTGATTACTCAACAGAAATTAAAAGCGCAGAGCAATTCGCGGCGCAGTTTGACGAAACAAAGGGAGGTACTCCTGTTGCTGTTGGAGAAGAAAAAACATATACTCTTGAGGTTACAGACGCAAGCAAAGGCGTGACTATTGAGGGAAGCGCTCAGGAAGTTTCCGGAATTTGGGTTGACGCCGCAAATGGAAAATTTGATAACGTCGCAACGGGCAGACTTGGAAACGGGGCACAGTTAAACGGAGGTACGGTTATTTATGTTCCCGTAAACGGAAAATCAACTATTATATTTAGTACGGGATATAACAACGCTTCAGTGGATGTTTCTGACGACCTTGAATATGAGGATTCATTTAGTATCGCTCAAGGCGGCTGGGGAACAGACACTTATGAATATATTGGAAAATCGAAAACAGTTGTTAAGTTTACTCTTAAAGGTCAGCTGTATATAAAAAATATTAAGGTCACCTCTGAGGGAGTTCAGGAGGGAGATGTTAAAACCTGGGAAAAAAGAGATTTCAGCTTTAAAATTAACGGGGTGCCTGTTAATGTTACAGGTGCGGATAAAAAAGCTGAATCGGCAGTGATTGACCCAACTAATATAACTGTTGTTTCCGCTTCGTCAACAGACGCTTATCTTAGACTTGACCTTGGCGGAAAAGAACTGACGAAAGAATTGATTACGGAACTTACGGAAGGCACAGAGGCTGATATTGTTGACGGAAATGTGGTTATAAGCTTTGTGGGCGCTACAGTTGAGCCTAAAACATTTACTTTTAAAATGGTTGACTCGAGTATTGCCCTGGAACCTGTGGCAGGTGAAACTTATACCTATGATTTTACAAAAGGTGTTGTTCTTCCGGCTTCTGTAGGAAAGGTTAATACATTTGTTACTGATGACGGACTTATGACTATTAACGGCGGCGGTGAATTATATTATTATAATACCCACGGTATCGCTATGTATGATGGAAACAGCTTTGAAATTAAAGTGGCTGGCGACGCTTCCGTTTCGTTTGGCTGTTGTACTTACGGTTCGGCTAAGACTATGACGGCGGCTGTGAAGGACGGAAACGGAGTTGTAACTCCTCTGAGCGATGATATCTCCGGTTCGTCAAATAACGGTATAAGAGGAGAGGGAGAAGCTGTTATTTTCTCTTACAAAGGAGAGCCGACAACACTTGTGTTTACTGTTGGAGCGGCAGGAGAAGGTTATCTTCACTCTATAACTGTTCAGAACGTAAAAACAAACCTTGATATCGAAAATAACGGTAAAATTGACGTTTGGGATTTTGGCGCTTATCAGATGGATTCTGAAAAATATAATAATCTGCTTAACGCTGACGTGATTAACGGCTGGTATAATGGTGTTGCCGCGGGAACAGCGGGAGTTAATTTTGTTGAAACATTTACCGCGGGAAATCTCTCTTGGACTGGTAAATCAAATAACAGATTAAGAACAACAAACACAGCGCTTACACGTACTGACGAGGGTACTAGCGTAACATCAATTAAGGGATTTGACGCGGCGAAACTGAATATTAACGGCTGTATTTATGTGAACAGTTCTTCCGGCGGAGGTTCTTTCGCTCTTGATTTGCTTAAAGATGATGTGGTTTATGTTTATGTTAAGATGGATAACGGTGATGACTTTATTACATTTACCAAAGTTGGAAATACTTCTCCAAACGCTTCTGTTAAAGCCGCTATAGACGGAAGTATTGTTAAATTTATCGCTCCTGAAACGGGAACATATATGATTACTGATACTACGGAAGCCGGAAAAGCGAGATATTATCGCATTACAAGAGAACACGCTGAATATGTTACACTTAAAGGTGTTCTTGATGTTCCGGAAGATATGGCGTCTGATTATGAGATTATAATTAGAAACTCTGAAACAAAAGCGGAAACTGCCGCTCAGATAGACGAAAACGGAAATTACAGCGCTGAACTTTCGGCAGGATATGATTATGAAATAAGACTTGGCAACGCTAAAGGATTTAGAATTTCTAAAGGAAATAAAATAATTATTGACGGTTCGTCGAAAGAAGTTGTAAATGATATTAAAGTGGTTCCCGTTAATTATATTACATATTCGGGTACACTTTCTGGATTTGACGCTGGATATGATATTTCAAAAGCGGAATTTTACTATGAGCCTGTTGATAATGATGATAAACTTAGTTATGGAAACGCTGAATTTGTTATTGACGAAAATGGAAAATATACTGTTAAGCTTGCTGAAAATATTACTTACAGACTTGTTATGAAAAATGTGAACGATTATGAGTCTGTTTTGGGCGGTGAAATTACCGCTGAGGGCGATAAAAAAGTTGATGACAGCATAGAATGCGTATATGGAGATATTAACGGCGATAATTATCTTACGGCGTCCGATGTCGCTATGGTGCTTTCTTACACTCTTTCCCCTGATAAAGAGGGATTGTTTACAGATAAACAGTTTAAAGCGGCGGAAGTTGACGGAACTTATCCTATAACGGTGAATGACGCTTCACTTATTTTGCAGAAGGTTCTTAATTCAAAAAATGAATTCCCTGTTGTTTTGAACGGAGGAGTTATCAGCGGCGGAGATAAAGTTAATTCTAATATTGAGGTTGCCGCTAAGGATGTTTATACTATTACGGGAAGTTTTGTGACTTCAGACGGCGGAACCGTAAATGTGAGCGGTTTGACATTTACAAGACTTGACGACGGATATGTTTATAACGCTGAAATTACTGGCGGAGTCTACAGCGTTAAACTTAGAGACGGCGATTATGAGATTTCCGCTTCCACGGAAGATTCTTATAAATCGGCAAGCCATATTGTTGTTAATGGCGCTGACGCTGTTAAGGATATTTATTTCCTTTCCACAAGCGTAACTAAGATTCCTTACGCTAAAGACGTTTATGTTGACAATGAAGCAGGGGATTATCATTACGCTACTCTTAAAGAGGCTATTGACGCTGTTAATAATATGGATAAAACTCCTTCAAGCGAGGCTGAAAGAATTACAATTCATATTGCTCCGGGAACATACAGAGCGCAGTATTCGCTTACTATGCCTTATGTTTCTCTTGTAAATACTGACCCGAGCCAGAAAGTTTTGGTTACTTGGTATTATGGTATTGGATATAAATATTACAGCGCCGATTCTTCAGGATTGTATAACCCTATTAACGCCGCTGACAAGTATCTTAAAAATGGAAAGTCAACTCCATCAACTTCAGACGTTAAACAATGGGGCGCTTCATTCTTTATTCAGGCGACAGCTACTGATTTCCGTGCGGAAAATATATATTTTGAAAACTCATTTAACAAGTATATTACACAAGAGGAAATTGATGATGGTGTTGAGCCTAATTTAGCTCAAGGTATAAGATTTGACAGAACTAATTTAAACGCTGACGTGAAGAGCAAAGCGGCTACGGAAAGAGCCGCGGCTATAGTCGCTTTGGCTGACAGAGCGGAATTTTACAATTGTACGTTTAGTTCTAGCCAAGATACGCTGTATATGGGCGGAGGTACTCATCAGTATTATAATAACTGCTTTATTGAGGGTATGACAGATTATATATTTGGCGACGGTGAAATTGTGTTTGACAAGTGTACTCTTAATTTCTGCGGATACAGCGACAGCACGATTGGCGGATATATTACGGCTACAAGAGTAGAATCCGGCGGAGAAGGATATCTCTTTAAAGACTGTGATATTACAAGAAACAGCGATGAAGGTATTAAAGTTGGAACAGGATACCTTGGAAGACCTTGGAATCAGAATGCTACAGTTAAATTTATCAATACGCAAATTGAAAACAAAAAAGCTGATAAATCAAATGCTGAAGATTCGGAAGACCTTATAAATAAAAGAGGCTGGAGCGATTGGGATTCTGGAGTTACCGCTGATAAAGCTAATTATTATCAGTATAATATGACTTACGGGGATAACGAATGGAAAATGGATAAAGGTACAGAACTTACCCAAGAAGAAGCTGACGCTGTTAATATGACAGATTATTTTGGAGGCTGGACTCCCGCTCATTATGGTGAATAAACAGATGAGAAATTAAAGACAAATAAGAAAAAGACTCATTCCTTTAAAGGTTTGAGTCTTTTTTGATTTTATGGAGGACTTATGATTCACATTCGTTTCATAAATTAAAACCACGGGGCTTTGCCCCGCATCCCACAAGCTAATCAGTGTTTTTGGCTTCGCCAAAAATCGGCTTACGCCGACCGCACTTCTTTGCGGCACATATTAAAAAGGCTTGACCTAAATTTTATAAGGCAAAACTTTGTTTTGCCAGAGAAAAACTAAAATTATCGGCTAAATTAATTTTAATTGCAGTATTTTTAAATTGCCGCAAGGTATATTATTACATCAAAAATTTATGAGATGAACGTGCTTATGATTTTTATGTGCTTGTGCCGGCATTATTATTGTGTTATAATATCCTTATAATGGTTTACGCGGAATGGAAAGGAGCTTTCCTTTATGAATATTACATTATTGACCGATTTTTATGAACTTACTATGATGCAGGGATATTTTAAGACGGGAGAGGGTCAAAGACGGGCTGTTTTTGACCTGTTTTACAGAAATAACCCAAATAACGGAGGATATTCTATATGTGCTGGTCTTGCGCAGGTGGTTGAGTATATCAAAAAAATTGGATTTTCTGAAGATGATATTGAGTATTTGAAAAATTTTTCTGTTTTTGATGAGAATTTTTTGGACTATTTGAGAAAATTTAGATTTAATGGTGATATTTTTGCTGTTCCTGAGGGGACGGTTGTTTTTCCCGGAGAACCGCTTTTAAGAATTTCAGCTTCTATTATTGAGGCACAATTTATTGAAACTACTATTTTGAATATTATAAATCATCAAAGCCTTATCGCTACTAAAGCGTCGAGAGTTGTTTGGGCGGCTCACGGTGATAGAGTGCTTGAGTTTGGACTGAGGAGAGCCCAAGGGCCGGACGCTGGACTTTATGGGGCAAGAGCCGCTATTATTGGAGGCTGTTCCGCTACCAGCAACGTTTTGGCTGGAAAAATGTTTGATGTGCCTGTAAGCGGTACTCACGCGCATAGCTGGGTTATGAGTTTTGATGATGAGATTACCGCTTTTAGAAAATACGCTGAAATTTTTCCTCATAATTGTATATTGCTGGTGGATACCTATGACACTTTGCATTCTGGCATACCTAACGCTATTAAAGTTTTTTCAGAACTTAAAAAGAAAAATATGCTCTTTGATGGATATGGTGTAAGACTTGACAGCGGTGATTTTTCATATATATCCGAAAAAGCGAGGGAAATGCTTGATGACGCAGGGTTTTATGACGCTGTCATATGTGCCTCAAGCGACCTTGACGAATATATTATTACTTCCCTAAAACAGCAGGGAACGAAAATAAGCGTTTGGGGCGTGGGGACCAATCTTATTACTTCTAAAGACTGTCCCGCTTTTGGCGGAGTTTATAAACTTGCCGCTGAAGAAAAAGACGGCAGAATTAATCCTAAAATAAAAATTTCTGAAAATTTGGATAAAATTACAAACCCTGGGGTTAAGAAAATTTTTAGGTTATATGATAAAAACACAAAAAAGATTAAAGCTGACCTTATTGCCCTAGAACACGAAAAAATTGACGAAAGAAAAGATATTACTATTTTTGACCCTTTGGCGGTTTGGAAAACTATGACGCTTAAAGCTGGAAGATTTTTTGCGAGGGAACTTCTTGTTCCTGTTTTTGTGAAGGGGGTTTGTGTTATGAAAGAACGTTCTGTTATGGAAATAAGAAAATATTGTATGGAGGAAACAGCTACGTTATGGCCGGAGTATAAAAGACTTGTTAATCCTCATATATTGCCTGTTGATTTGTCTAATGAACTTTTTGAACTGAAAAAGAAAATGATTGGCGAGAGCAGAAGGTTTTAAAAATTTGTTTAAAATATAAAAAGTCTGTCTATAATAGACTTCTTTCGAAACCGCAAAATTACTCCAATCCAACAAAAAAATATTTTATTCAATGTGAAGCGAAAGGCGTTTTGCTTTTTAAACGCCGAAAGCGTTAAGAAACATTGTAGAAAATATTTTTTTCTAACAATATTTGTATCAATATGAAGTTTCGAAAGAAGTCTAGTAATAAGGAGGTATTTTTTTGAAAGATGACAATATTATGAAAAATGAAAAGCTTAAATATTTAAAGCTTCTCGCGAGACAATATCCTGATATTAATACAGCTTGTACCGAAATTATTAATTTGAAGGCAATTTTGAATTTGCCAAAGGGAACAGAGCATTTTCTTTCAGATATTCACGGTGAGTATGAAGCTTTTAATCACGTTCTTAGAAATGCTTCTGGTGTTATAAGGAATCATATTGAGGAAATATTTGGCTCGACTTTGATGGAAAGCGATAAAAGAAATTTAGCTACACTTATTTATTATCCTGAATTGCGTCTTGAGGTTGTTAAACGAAAAGAAAATAATATGAATGACTGGTATAAAATAAATCTTTTCAGACTTATTCAGATTTGTAAAAGAGTGGCTTATAAATATACACGGTCTAAAGTGCGCAAGGCTATGCCTGAAAATCTTACATATATTATTGAGGAATTGATTCACGAGGATTCCGCAAGACTTCACAAGCACGAATATTATAATGAAATTATTAATACTATTATTCGTCTTAATATGGCTGATAAATTTATTATCGCTATATCTAATGTTATTCACAGACTGGCTATTGACCATTTGCACGTTATAGGTGATATTTATGACAGAGGAGAGGCCGCTGAGAAAATTATGGATGTTCTTATGGATTATCATTCATTAGATGTTCAGTGGGGCAATCACGATATTTCCTGGATGGGTGCTTCTTCGGGCAGTATAGCTTGTATATGTAATGTTATAAGAATTTCGTGCAGATATTGTAATCTAAATACTATTGAGGAAAGCTATGGTATTAATCTTATTCCGCTTGCTACCTTTGCTATGGAGGTTTATAAGGACGATGACTGCGAGAGATTTGTTTCTTCCGGAGGTGAAGACGAAAACGGTCTTATATCTAAAATGCACAAGGCTATTACGGTTATTCAGTTTAAAATAGAAGCGCAAACTATTTTGAGAAATCCGGAGTTTGAAATGGGACACAGAATACTTCTTGATAAAATTGATTTTGAAAAAGGCACTGTTATTGCTGACGGAAGGGAATTTAAACTTATTGATACAAATTTTCCTACTATTGACCCTAAAAATCCTTTTGAACTTAGCGAACAGGAAACGGAGCTTATTGAGAAGATTCAGCAGTCTTTTATTAATAGTGAAAAATTGCATCAGCACGTTAGATTTTTATTTAATAAGGGCAGTATGTATAAAGTTTATAACTCGAATTTGCTTCTTCACGGCTGTGTTCCTCTTAATTCTGACGGCTCTTTTAGAACTATTAAAATTTCTGGTGTTGAGTATGGTGGAAAGGCTTTGTTTGATAAGCTTGAGGAAATAGCCCGCTCGGGATTTTATGCTAAATGCGGAACGCCGGAGAGAATTAAAGGACAAGATTATATGTGGTATTTGTGGTGCGGAGCTTGCTCGCCGCTGTACGGCAAAGATAAAATGACTACATTTGAGAGATATTTTATTGATGATAAGAGTCTGTATCACGAGAGGAAAGACTGTTATTATAAGCTTACAAATAATGAGGATATTTGTTTGAAAATATTGGGTGAGTTTGGTCTTTCGGGAGAAAATTCTCATATAATTAACGGTCACGTTCCTGTTAAGGTTGTTAAGGGGGAAAGCCCTATTAAAGCGAACGGCAAGCTTTTTATAATTGACGGAGGATTTGCTAAAGCTTATCAGTCTGTTACAGGAATAGCTGGATATACCCTGATTTATAACTCAAAAGGACTTGTGCTGGCTTCTCACGAGCCTTTTTCCTCTACTATTGAGGCTGTTGAGCAGGAAAAAGACATTGTTTCAAATACTCGTTTCCTTGAATTAAACGGCGGAATTACAATGGTGGACAGTACAGACGACGGCAAAGAAATTAAATCTAGAATTAATGACCTTGAAGACCTTGTGGAAGCCTACAACTCGGGACTTATTAAAGAATTTGCTAAGTGATTTTATAGTAAGCGAAATTGAAGAGAAGCTATAATGAGAAATTTATGTTTTTTTAGAAAAATGTCAAAAGCGCAGAAAGAAAATATTTCAATTAACACGTTCGTTACATAAATTTTTTTGATGTAAGAACATATTTCTTTGTAATTTAAAAACAATACGATTAGAATTAATTTAGCCGATAATTTTAATTTTTCTCCGGCAAAACGCAGTTTTGCCTTATAAAATTTAGGTCAAGCCTTTTTAAAGGCTTGTGGGGTGTGGGGCAAAGCCCCACGGTTTTAATTTATGAAACGACCGTGTTTCAATTAATATAGATACTTGCCAATTGTTTCATTTTGTAGTATTATAGGATAGTATGATTTTGTTTTGTACAATCTTATAACTATAAAAGAAAAGAGGAGAATCTTAAATGAAGGTTTTTAAAAAATTTATTGTGATTTTAATTGCTGTTTCGGCAATTGTTTCGAGCGTTGCTGTTTTTGCTTTTGACGGTGATGAGGAAATGAAATCTATTTCAATAAGTTTTTCGGAAATTAAGAAAAACATTGAAAAGAAAAATAAAGGCAATATTGTTCTTGATGTTTTTCTTGACAAGGATTTTGATGGTTGTTATGGAAATCAGCTTGATGAGGTTTCTAAGTATATTTATGACATAATTACACAGCCGGAGATAATTGAGATGTCAAAGGACGGAATAAGTTCTTTGGGTGATGCTGAGGTAAAAGGCAGAGATGGTAAGTGGATTGAATTGACTGGCAAAGCGACGTTTAAGGAAATAGAGGATTCTAATTTTAAACAGTTATTTTATGCTGTCGCGGCGCTTGATTATGATATGCCAGAGGTTTTTTGGATTGATATTGAAAAAATTGGCGTTAATATGGTGGGAATAGGAAATAGAGTATGGGTTGCTATTCAAGTTTTCGGCGATTATGATAATTATTATTGTGATGGATATTCTTCAAAGAAGGACGTTGAAAGAGATATTGAAAAAATTGATGAGGTCCGCAAAGATGTTCATAAGGAAATTGAGGGCAGGGATATATATAATAAACTGAGATATATTAATAGTTTTCTTGTTGAAAAAAATGAGTATAATAGACTTCTTGGCGAAGCTGATTTGGAACTTGACGACAGACTTTGGAAATGCGTCAGCGCACTTGTTTATGGAAGCACCGATTTGAAAAATGCTTTAAATCCTGTTTGTGAGGGATATTCTAGAGCGTTTAAAATTCTTTGTGAAAAAGAAGGTATTCAATGTGTTCTTGCTTCGGGTATTATTCCAGCATCTGAAGCTGACGGTGAAGGCGAGCCTCATATGTGGAATTATGTTCAGCTTGATAATGAAAAGTGGTATGCTGTTGACGTTACTTTTAATGACCCTATTTTTTCGGGCAGCAATATTACTCCTGAATTTATTGAGAAATGTAAATATAAATATTTTCTTATTGGTGAGGATAAACTTTTAAATATAAATAAAGACGAAAATATGGCTGTGCATTTGCCAAGCGGTGATGGAATAGCGTTTGTGGATGTTTTTGGATTAAAATATCCTTCTTTGGAAAAAGATGATTATGTATATGTTGAGCCTGACACTATAGTCACTACAGAAAATACAACTGAAATTACAACTATGGAGAGTACAACTGAAACCACTACGGAAGAAGTTACATATAAGTATGGCGATATTGATAAAGATGGAGATGTTTCTGTTAAAGATGCCTCTGAACTTCTTGAAAGTATTTTGAAGGGAACTGTTACAGAGCACCATAAAAAATATGGAAATCTTGATAAAAGCAATACCGAGTTGACTGCCGCTGATGTTTCAATTGTGCTTCAGATTGCGCTTGATAATATTTCTTATGAATAGACTTCTTTCGAAACCGCAAAATTACTCCAATCCAACAAAAAAATATTTTATTCAATAGTCAGCGCTTTTGCTGTGCAAAAGCCGGCTTTGCCGTCCGCACTTCTTTGCGGCGCTAATTTAGCGAAAGGCATTTTGCTTTTTAAATGCCGAAAGCGTTAAGAAACATTGTAGAAAATATTTTTTTCTAACAATATTTGTATCAATATGGAGTTTCGAAAGAAGTCTAATAAAGGAAATACCGACAAATTAAAAAATTATTTTTAATATCCTTCGTGCGGTGTTTCATAATGGTGTTTATTTAAAGCGATTTATTTTTTTGAAAGGATTTTTTAAAATGTCAGATAAAATAAAAGTTATGAGTATTTTTGGAACAAGACCCGAGGCTACTAAAATGGCCCCTCTTATTAAGGTTATGGAAGAAAACGAGCATATTGAGCCTATTGTGTGCGTTACCGCTCAGCACAGGCAGATGCTTGACCAGGTGCTTGATATTTTTAAAATTAAACCTCATTATGACTTGGACATTATGACGCAAAAACAAACTCTTACAGATATTACTACAAGGGCTTTGGCTGGGCTTGAAAAGGTTATGAAAGAGGCGAAGCCGGATATTGTTCTTGTACATGGGGATACTACAACTACTTTCGCTGGTTCTTTGGCGGCGTTTTACAGTCAGATTAAGACGGGTCACGTTGAGGCGGGGCTTAGAACTTATGATAAATTTCAGCCTTTTCCGGAGGAAATGAACAGAAAACTTACTGGCGCTATGGCTGATTTGCATTTCGCTCCTACCATTCTTGCTAAAGAACATTTGCTTAAAGAGAATGTTGATGAGAAAAGTATTTTTATTACAGGAAACACTGCTGTTGACTGTCTTAAAACAACTATTGAGGAGAATTATAAATTTTCTCTTGATGAACTTAATAATATTGATTATAAAAATAAAAGAGTTATAACAATGACGGCTCATAGAAGAGAAAATCTTGGAGAACCCCTTGAAAATATTTGCAGGGCAGTTCTCAAAATTGTTGAGGATAACTATGATGTTGAGGTTGTTTATGCTGTTCATTTTAATCCTCTTGTGCAGAAAACGGCGAGAAAAATTCTTGGAAATCATCCTAGAGTGCATTTGACTGACCCTATCGATATGAAAGATATGCACAATCTTATGAATTTATCTTATTTGGTTATGACAGATTCCGGCGGTTTGCAGGAAGAAGTTCCGTCTATGAATAAGCCGGTTTTGGTGCTGAGGAATGTGACGGAAAGACCAGAGGGGGTTGACGCTGGTACTCTTAGGCTTGCGGGAGTTGAGGAGAACAGTATTTACAAAGAAGCTGATATAATACTTAATGATAGAGATGTTTATGAAAAAATGGCAAAGGCAAAAAATCCTTTTGGCGACGGTTTTGCCGCTGAGAGAATTGTTGACGCTGTTTTATACCATTTTGGCATTATTCAGAAAAGACCAGAAGATTATTGTATTCTTTGATTTTTTAAGGAGGGTTTTGATTGCGGAAAGATATTATGAAAGCACTCGCTATGCTTACACAAGTGGGAATTTCTATGATTGTTCCTATATTTCTTTGCGTTTGGGTTGGAAAAGCTTTGGACAAAGCATTTGATACGGGAGTTTTATTTTTGCTTGTTTTTATTGTTTTGGGCGTTGGAGCCGCTTTCAGAACCCTTTATATGATGACTGTTTTTAAATATAAGAAAAAGGCGGAGGAAGAACAAAAAAGACTTGATATGTTTAAAGGACGTTCTTCTGATGAAAAATAAA
Source organism: uncultured Eubacteriaceae bacterium (assembly GCA_948441255.1). Lineage (GTDB taxonomy): Bacteria > Bacillota > Clostridia > Lachnospirales > CAG-274 > MGBC114079. The sequence goes on from CAOJPS010000001.1 coordinate 39,565, forward strand.
TTTATTTTTGGATGTGTTGATTATGTTTAAATTATCCGATACAAGCAAAAGGCTTGTTAAAGTTATGCTTGCTATTTCTTTGATTGGTTTGGGCGCTGGTGTTATTATTACTCAAATATGGTTTCCGTCTGAAACTTTTAAATATGTATATGGAACTGTTTTTGGTATGATATTTTCGGTGCTTAAATTGATGCTCCTTGAAAGAACGCTGAATAAATCCGCTGATTTTCCAGAGGGCCAGGCTCAAAATTATGTAAGGCTTCATTATATGCTTAGATACTTTCTTACTGGCGCTGTTTTGGTTGTTGCCGCTGTAAAGGGAGGGGTTTCCTCTATTTTAGGGGTTGTGGTTTGTTTGGCGTCTTTAAGACCGGCGGTTCATATTGTGAACTGGCAATATAAAAAACAAGAAAAACAGGATTTTTAAAAATTGATGTCTATAGGGAATTGATTCACGGAAATTAATTTTCACGTCCGCCGCAGGCGATTTAAAGTTTTTGGGCAAGCCTTTTTCAATATGTGCCGCAAAGAAGTGCGGACGGCTTGCGGTTTCGGGCAGCGCCCGACTAATATTTTAAATAAAATTATATTAACGTGAGTTCGATGAAATTTTATATTAATTTGACCCTTTTTCTATCGAAACGGGAACGCTTTCCCGATAAAAAGGGTCCAAACCCCCAAAAATGCTCCCTGCGCATTAAAAACCTTGAGGTTTCACCCTGGCTGCATGGGCGAGCAACAAAATCTTTGATTTTGTGACCAGCCTCAAACTCCACAAACATAGTCAGTGTTTTTGGCTTCGCCAAAAATCGGCTTACGCCGACCGCACTTCTTTGCGGCACATATTGAAAAAAGTTTGACAAAAACTTTTGCGCGAAACTATGTTTCGCTGAGGTTCACTGTAATTTTTCACCGAACTCACGTTATATTATAAAAAATAAAAAATTCTGTTTAATTTTTCAAAAATTGATTTCCGTGGGATTGATTTTTTAGATATTGCATTTTTATGATTTTAGTGATAAAATTTTATCAAAAGGGTTTTTTAGGAATAAATATGCTTTTAGACCTTTTTATGTTTATTTTAGTTCTTCTGGAGGGTAAATTATTGCTCTTCTTTAGATAATCAAAAAAATGAGGAAGGAGGTATAATTACCATGAATTTTAGTGTTGGACTCATTAAGGAGATGTCTACAATGACGGAAGGCATTACTGAAGCTGTTTCTGAAGCCGCTGAAAGCGGTCTTAATATTCAAAATCACGTGCTTTGCTCTGATTTTCTTGGAACGGGTTTCAGAATTACCTATACAACTATGAACACCTGGATTATTATGGGCGTTCTTATTTTGTTTGCTGTTATTGTAAGGATTAAGCTGAATAAATTCAAGGCTGTACCTGAGTCGGGCTTTCAGAATTTTATCGAGGCCATTGTTGAGGCTATGGATAATTTTGTTGGCTCAAATATGGGTGAAAAGTATAGTTACTTTGGAAACTGGTTTTTTGGAGTGTTTGTATTTATTTTAATCTCTAATCTTATTGGTCTTTTAGGTTTTAGAGCGCCTACGGCGGATTTGGCTACTACAGCCTGCCTAGGTTTCTCTACTTTTTTCCTTATCCATTTTATGGGAATTATCAAAGGTAAAAAAGAATACTTTAAAGGCTATTTTGAGCCGTTTCCGTTTTGGCTGCCTATGAATATTATCAGTGAACTGGCAACTCCTGTTTCTTTGAGTTTCCGTCTTTTTGGTAATATCCTTGGCGGTTCTATTATTATGGGATTGTTCTATACTTTACCTGCTTATGTTAAAGTTGGTATCCCTGCTGCGCTTCATATTTATTTTGATGTTTTTGCCGGTTGTTTGCAGACGTTTATATTCGTTATGCTGAGTATGTCTTTTATTGCCGACAAAATACCTGATGAAACAAAGTAGTTGTATCTAAATTTTTTATTTTTAAGGAGGATTTTTTATTATGGAAAATCAATTTCAAAGTATTGACCCACAGGCTTTTATTTTAGGTTGCTCTGCTATTGGCGCTGGTTTGGCTGTTATCGCTGGTATTGGACCTGGTATTGGACAGGGTTATGCCGCTGGTAAGGGCGCGGAGGCTGTTGGACGTCAGCCGGAAGCAAGAGGTACTATTATGTCTACTATGCTTCTTGGAGCCGCTGTTGCTGAAACAACAGGTATTTACGGTTTGGTTATAGCTATTATTCTTTTGTTTGCCAATCCATTGGTTGGTATGCTTGGTCAGTAATATTCTGAAAATAAGACCTTATAATTAAAACCGAAAGGAGGTTTCCGTCTTTTGGAAGATTTTATACTTAGTTTAGACATAAACTTGCTTAAAGATGTGGCTTTTCAGCTTTTAAATACGGTTATTCTCTGTGCTGTTTTATCTTATCTTCTTTATAAGCCCGTTAAAAACTTTCTTGCCGCCAGACGAGAGAGAATAGCGGGGCAGATTGATTCTGCTGAAAATCAGCTTGCGGAAGCTAATAAAATGAAAGCTTTGTATGAGGAAAAGCTTAAATCTATTGATAAAGAAAGAGAAAATATTTTGAGCGACGCGAGAACAAAGGCTGTTAAAAGAGAACAGGAAATTATCGCGGAGGCTAAAGAAGAGGCTGACGCTCTTAAAAACAGAGCTATGGTCGATATTCAGAGAGAACAGGAAAAAGCCAAGGACGAAATCAAAAAGCAGATTATTGAAGTTTCTTCTATTATGGCAAGTAAGTTTGTTGCCGTTTCCATTAACCAAAGTCAGCAGGATAAACTGGTTGATGAGGTTATTTCAGATTTGGGGGAAGTTAAATGGCTCAGTTAGCGGCGGGAAGGTATGCCAACGCTCTTTTTGATTTGGCTTTGGAGTCCTCTAAACTTGATGTTTTTGAGGAGGAAATTAAACTTGTTCTTGATACTATGAAAAATGATAAGGAATTTTTGCTTGTTTTAAATCATCCCCAGATTTCTGGCGGGGAAAAAATGAGTATTTTGGAAAATGCCTTTAAAGGCAAAGTTTCTGATGAAATTATGGGATTGTTTTCTGTTGCTTTGAATAAAAACAGAGAAACCCAGATTATTGATATGCTTGAGATTTTTGTTAAAAAGGCAGAGGAGTATAAGGGTGTTGAAACCGCTGTTGTTACCTCCGCCAAACCTTTGAGCGAGGGTCAGATTGAGAGCATTAAAGAAAAATTATCTAAAAATTTGAATAAGCAGATTTTTATTCAGGCGGAGGTTGATGAGTCCCTTTTGGGCGGAGTTTGTGTTAAGGTTGCGGGTCATATTATTGACGGTAGCATTAAAAAACAGCTTGACGACCTCAAAAAACAGCTTTTGAATATACATCTTGCGTAGTAAAGGAGTGTAACTCGTAATGAATATCAGACCTGAAGAAATTAGTTCTGTTATTAAAGAACAAATTAAAGGCTATACTTCTAAACTTGACGTTTCAGAGGTTGGCACTGTTATCAATGTTGGTGACGGTATTGCCAGAGTTTACGGTCTTGATAACGCAATGAGCGGTGAACTTCTTGAGTTTGAAAACGGTGTTTTCGGTATGGCTCAAAACCTTGAGGAAGACAACATTGGCGTCGTTCTTCTTGGTTCTGACCAGGGTATTAAGGAGGGCGATTCCGTTAAACTTACGGGACGTGTGGCTTCTGTTCCGGTTGGCGACGCGCTTATTGGACGTGTTGTCAACGCTCTTGGTCAGCCTATTGATGAAAAAGGACCTATTAACACTGATAAATTCAGACCTATTGAAAGAGTCGCTCCTGGTGTTATCACACGTAAGTCGGTTGACGTACCTTTGCAGACAGGTATTAAGGCTATTGACGCTATGGTGCCTATTGGAAGAGGTCAGCGTGAGCTTATTATCGGTGACCGTCAGACAGGTAAAACAGCTATTTGTATAGATACTATTATTAACCAAAAGGGTAAAGACGTTATTTGTATTTATGTCGCTATTGGTCAGAAAGCTTCTACTGTAGCTCGTATTGTTAAAAATCTTACTGATACGGGTTCTATGGATTATACTACTGTTGTTGTTGCTACAGCCAGTGATACTTCTCCTTTGCAGTATATCGCGCCTTATTCAGGCTGCGCTATAGGTGAGGAGTTTATGGAAAACGGCAAGGACGTTCTTATTGTTTATGACGATTTGTCAAAACACGCTGTGGCTTATAGAGCGATGAGTTTGCTTCTTCATAGACCGCCCGGACGTGAGGCTTATCCCGGCGACGTTTTCTATCTTCACTCAAGACTGCTTGAACGTTCGGCAAGACTTGATGAAAATTATGGCGGCGGTTCTATTACGGCGCTTCCTATTATTGAAACTCAGGCAGGTGACGTTTCCGCTTATATTCCAACTAACGTTATTTCTATTACAGATGGTCAGATTTTCCTTGAAAGCGAACTTTTCAACTCGGGTATAAGGCCAGCTATTAACGCCGGTCTTTCTGTTTCCCGTGTCGGCGGTTCGGCTCAGATTAAAGCTATGAAAAAGATTGCCGGTCCTATACGTATTGAGCTTGCTCAGTATCGTGAGCTTGAAAGCTTTTCTCAGTTTGGTTCTGACCTTGACAAGGATACTCTTGAACGTCTTAACCATGGTCAGAGAATTGTTGAGATTCTTAAACAGCCTCAGTATAAAACTCTTGAGGTTGAGAAGGAAGTTGTTATTCTCTTTGCCGTTACAAATAAATATCTTGATGATATACCCGTTGAGGATATATTGAGATTTGAAACTGAATTCTTCAGCTTTATGGAAGCTAAACATAATCACATTTTCAGTGATATCAAATCAACAAAACAGTTGAACTCCGAAAATGAAACAGAGCTTCGTTCGGCTATTGAAAACTTTAAAAGAGAATTCAAATAAATAGAGAGGTGATATTATGGCATCAATGCGTGATATTAAGCGCAGAATTAAAAGTGTCAATAGCACCCAGCAAATTACCAAAGCTATGAATCTTGTCGCGAGCTCTAAGCTTACGAGGGCAAAAAACAGGCTTATGGACACTCGTCCTTTCTTTCAGGAAACAAGAAAAGTTATCGCCGGCGTTGTTAATGGCTCTAAAGGAATTTCTCACCCGTTTTTGGAACAGAGAGAGGTTAAGAAGAAAGCTGTTATCCTTATTACAGGGGACAGGGGGCTTTGCGGAGGCTATAACGCCAATGTGAGCAAAGCGGCTATGGAATGCGTTGACGATATTAATAATGTTTCCGCCGTGACTGTCGGAAGCAAAGGAAGGGAATTCTTTAAAAGAAGGGGAGTTAATATTCTTGAGTCTTATACGGGAATTTCCGAAAACCCCAGTTATTCTGACGCTTTGAAAATTGGACAGTTGGCACTTGATTTATTTACTAAGGGAGAAGCTGACGAGGTTTATCTCGCTTATACGGAGTTTATTTCCACTCTTTCCTCAGAGCCTAAGCTTATTAAGGTTCTTCCTGTTGACGTAAATGAATTTACTGATGATAACACCGATTCGGAGCAGGCGCTTACTATTTATGAGCCTGACGAGGAGGCTGTTTTGGAATATGTTATTCCTAAATATGTTAATACCGTTATATTCGGCGCTATGGTTGAATCAGCTGTATGTGAACTCGGCGCGAGAATGACCGCTATGGATTCCGCTACAGAAAACGCTTCGGAGATGATTGACACACTTAATCTTCTCTATAACAGGGCAAGACAGGGCGCTATTACTCAGGAAATTACCGAAATTGTCGGCGGCAGCGGTATTTATGATTAAGAAAAGGAGTGAAAACGTTTGGCTGAAAAAAATGTCGGCAAGATAATTCAGATTATTGGTGCCGTATTGGATATTAAATTTTCTACTGAAAATATGCCCTCCCTGTTTAACGCTATTGAGATTAAACACGAGGGAAGAACGATTGTGGCTGAAGTCGCGCAGCATTTGGGCGATGATGTTGTTAAATGTATTGCTATGTCCTCTACTGACGGACTTGTCAGGGGTATGGAAGCTATTGATACGGGAGCGCCTATAAGCGTTCCTGTCGGTCAGGCGACTCTTGGCCGTATGTTTAATGTTGTTGGTGAGCCTATTGACGAAAAACCAGCGCCAGAGGCGAAAGAAAAATGGTCTATTCACAGAAGCGCGCCAAGTTTCTCCGAGCAGGCGGCGGCAACAGAGCTTCTTGAAACAGGTATTAAATCTATAGATTTGCTCTGCCCTTATTCAAAAGGCGGTAAGATTGGTTTGTTCGGCGGAGCCGGCGTTGGAAAAACCGTTCTTATTATGGAACTTATTCGTAATATTGCTACAGAACACGGTGGTTTCTCTGTTTTTGCCGGTGTTGGAGAACGTACAAGAGAAGGTAATGACCTTTATTATGAAATGCAGGAATCAGGAGTTATTAACAAAACAAGTCTTGTTTTTGGACAGATGAATGAGCCTCCTGGAGCGAGAATGAGAATCGCGCTTACCGGTCTTACTATGGCGGAATATTTCCGTGACCAGGAAAATCAAGACGTGCTTTTGTTTGTGGATAATATTTTCCGTTTTGTTCAGGCTGGTTCGGAAGTTTCGGCGCTTTTGGGACGTATGCCTTCCGCTGTTGGTTATCAGCCTACTTTGGCTACAGAGGTTGGTACTTTGCAGGAACGTATTACATCTACAAAGAGTGGTTCTATCACTTCTGTTCAGGCTGTTTATGTGCCTGCTGACGACTTGACAGACCCTGCTCCGGCAACTACTTTTGCCCATCTTGACGCTACAACGGTTTTGTCACGTTCTATAGTTGAGCTTGGTATTTATCCCGCTGTTGACCCGCTTGAGTCTACTTCACGTATTCTTGACCCGCAGGTTGTAGGCGAGGAACATTATAACGTGGCTAGAAGCGTTCAGGCTATTTTGCAGAGATATAAAGAACTTCAGGATATTATCTCTATTCTTGGTATGGACGAACTTTCAGAAGAGGATAAGCTTACAGTAAACCGTGCCAGAAAGGTTCAGAGATTCCTTTCACAGCCTTTCTTTGTGGCGGAGAAGTTTACTGGTTATGACGGACAATATGTTCCTGTTTCTGAAACTGTTCGTGGTTTTAAAGAAATTCTTGAGGGAAAACACGATGACATTCCTGAAAATTATTTCCTTAACGCCGGTACTATTGACGATGTTGTCGCTAAGGCTAACAAATAATTAAGGTAACGGGTGATTTATATGGCAGAAAATAAAATACGATTACGTATTGTTACGCCTGTAAGGGAGCTTTATGACAAGGAAGCCGAAATGGTAATCATGCGTTCCTCAATCGGTGATATTGGTATTTTACACGGTCATCAGCCATTGACGACAACTTTGGATTATGGTTTTTTACGTATAATTAATGGTGATGAGGAAGTTAGAGCGACTATTTTTGGAGGGTTTGCCAGCGTGGATTCCAGAGGTATTACAATTCTTTCTGACGCCGCTGAGTGGCCTGATGAAATTGATGTCCAAAGGGCTATGGCCGCTAAGGAAAGAGCTGAAAGCCGTATTAGGAGCAATGACGGAAATATTGATATTGCCAGAGCCGAGCTTGCTTTAAGGCGTGCGTTGATTAGGCTTGAAGCCAAAGAGAAAAAATAATTTACAAACGAAAGTCTTTACGTTCGTGAAAAAAATCTTCGGAAAAATTTTTCCGAAGATTTTTTGCTGTATTTAAGGCTTTTATATTTTTACTGTTCAATGGTAATTCTTGCTCCCTGACTATATATAGGAACATTTTTAAAATTGGAATCGCGAATCATATAAAATTCCCTGTTTATAAATCCAGGTTCGATACGTATGGCAGCTTTGCCTGCCTTTACTGCTTTAAATTTTGCTCGGAATAATGTGCCGTCGCTGTTGACAATTTCGGATGTGACCTTTCCTTTAAATTCAAAGCCGTTTATTTTTTTGTTTTTAATTGATTTGCTAATTCCGTCATTGACCAGTTTCGCGTCAATGAGCGGTATTCTTTTTTCGGAATTTTTGAGCAAAACCTCGGCGGCTGAATTCATTTCTTCTTCATCGCCTTTGACTGGAATTATAGGGTAAGTAACTTGTGAATAAGAATCAAGGTCTAAATATGATACTTCAAAAGAATAGTCTTTAAATCCGGGATTGTTTGATATAACAAAATCTACGTAAAATTCCTCTCCAACTTTTACAGAGTTTTTTGATGGTATTACTTTTATACAAGGCGCATCCTCAGGAAGCTCTGAAACACACATTCCTTCAAATCCGGAAGTAAGTTCCTGGTATTGCATTACTTCGGTTATTTCGATTTTTTTGCTGTTTCCAGCAGAATCAGTTATTGTTATTTCTTCCGCAAAATAAACGCCTGAATTAAGTGCTGTGACCGCGGTTATAAGTCCAATGCCCACTGCCTTTTTTATATTCATAAAAATCACTCCTTTTTTATAATATCGTTCTTTAGAAAATACTGTATAAAGTATAATAAGAATAGTTTTTAAATTTAAAACTTAGTATAATTATCTTTTAATTTAAGGAAATACCGCATAATTAAAAAATAAAAATAATTTTAGCGATAGCGGCAAAAAAATTTGAATGAAAGTGTTATTTTTTCAAGGAAAAAATGACACGAAACGAGAAAGCGTTCTCGTTCAAATGAAACTTTTTTTGTAAAATTATTTTTATTTCCTTTTGTGCGGTGTTTCCTTAAGAAATATTGACTAAAAACGCGCGTTAAAAATCATAATTTCTTATAAATTAATTATAATTCATTGTTATATAAAAAACAATAGTTATGTTATTTTTGTAAAATTTATGTAATATAGCTGTAAAAAAAAGGTATACTATAATTTTAAAAAAATAAATGGATTAAGCTGGAATTTATATAGAAAAACACCGCACAAAGGATATAAAAAATAATTTTTTAATTTGTCGGTGTTTCTATAAATAAAAACTTGGGGTTGTTATTATTGGGATTATAGTATATAATATAATTATAACAATTCTATGTAATATTGAGTATTTTATTTTTATGTAAAGGATTGGAATTTATGCTTGAATCTTCTGTTGAAAAACTTGCGGAAAGCAAATTGACTATATTATATCTTCTTAATAAAATGGATATGCCTATGTCTAAGGGACAGATTTGCCAGTTTGCCCTTGAGGCTAATTATATTGAGTATTTTTCTTTGCAGGGATATATTTCTGAAATGGTGGAGAGAAATTTACTTAGAGAAATCAGAGAGTCTGAAAAATTGATTTATATTAATACTATTGAGGGGGAAAAAATGCTTTCTCTTTTTATACATAGAATTCCTAAAGATATTAAGGAAAAAGTTAGTCAATATGTTGAAAAGATGAGAAGCAAAGTTAAAAAGGAACTGGAAACAAAAGCGGTTTATTCGCATACGGGAGAAAATAATTATACTGTAGACTGTGGAATTTATGAAAATAAAAGAACCCTTATTGAGATTAAAATAAATGTTGTTTCTAAAGAACAAGCGGTTTTAGCCTGCAAAAATTGGAAGAACAAAACCGATTCGGTATATTTGGATATTGTCACAAGCCTTTTGCGTAAAAGTTGATTGTAAATTATTATTTCTTAGTTCAATCAACTTTTTTTATTATACTTCTTTCGAAACTTCATATCTATACTAATATCGACCCAAGAAAATATTTTATAGTTTCGAAAGAAGTCTATTGCTAAAACAGATTAAAAGGGAATATATTATTTGGATTTATTGTGTATTTTTCTAGGGAGTTTGATGTGGGATTTATAAATTCTATTGAATTTGAAAAAAGCGCTGTTTTTGTGAATTTATTTTTATATTTTCCTTTTATTCCAAAGTTTGGGTTGTATTTTGTGTCGCCAAATATTGGCAGACCTATATTTGAAAGCTGAAGCCGTATTTGGTGGTGACGGCCTGTTTTTAAGTTTATTTTTAAAAGGCTTAAAATGCCGTATTCTTCTGAAGAACAAGTTTTTATAAGACTGTATGAGAGTTCGGCGTATTTTGAGTTTTTTGTGTTTTTATTTACTATTTTTGAAATGTTCAATCTTTCATTTTTTATTATGTAATCTGTTAAAGTATCTTCTTTTTTTTCGGGGATTCCGCATACGACAGCAAGATATGTCTTTTTGAAAGTCTTATTTCGCAGTTGTTCTGAAATAAAATTACAAGATTTTTTGTTTTTGGCAAAAACCATTATTCCTCCTACAGGTCTGTCTAGACGATGAATTAAAAACGTTTGTGAGTTTGTATGTGAGCTTATGATACTCAAAAGATTATTATCCGCTGTTTTATCACTTTGGACAGGCATACCTTGAGGTTTTTCGACTATTATTATATTTTTATCAGTAAATATTATATTTATATTTTCATTAGTCATTTTTTTTCTCCATTTGTTTCTGTTTTTCTCTCGCTGTTTTTGAAAATATACAGCCGCAGTAATCTTGGCGGTATAGGCTATATTCTTTTGAAAGTTCTATTGAACGTTTATATCCGTTTTTCTTTTTAAAATCGGAGTAAAGATATTTTATTCCGTATTTTTCTGAAAGTTCTTTGCCGATTTTATTTAATTTCTCTGAGTTTTTATAGGGACTTACTGAAAGGGTCGTTGAGAAGTAATCGAATTGTTTTGTTTTTGCCACAGCCGCTGTTTTTTCAAGACGTAGTTTGTAGCATATGGAACAGCGTTCTCCTCCCTCAGGTAAATTTTCAAGGCCTTTTGTGAGCGAAAAAAATGGAGTATTGTCATAAACAGCTTCTATTATATCAATATTTGAAGGCAAAGGCATTTCTTTGATAAGTCTTTTTTGCTCTGCCGCTCTTTTTTCAAATTCTTCTTTTGGCGATATATTTGGATTATAGTAGTAGATGGTTATTTTGAAAAATTTGGAAAGATATTCAAGAACATAGCTGCTGCAGGGAGCGCAGCAGCTATGAAGCAAAAGCTTGGGCTGTTCATTTCTTTCTTTTAAATTTTTGAGAGTTAAGGCAAGTTCTTTATCATAATTTATTTTGTTCATTATATACCTCTGTCTATGAAAGAAGTTCCTTTGTTTCTTCCGGTGTTAATGATGTGAAATGTTCGTCAGTGTTGTTTCTGATATCCGTTTCATCAATGGTTTCTGGTATTTCTGTTTGTTCGGAAATTTCGGAATCTTTTCGTCTGTATCGGTTTTCTCGATGTTGTTTTTTCTCTACAGTTATTACATTTTCGTGATTTGAAATATCATCTATGGCTTGTTCTATTTCTGTTAATTTATCAAATACTTTATCAGTATCGGAAGTTACTAAAGGATTGAGATATTTCTCAGTTAAAAATTCATAGTCTTTTCTGAAATTATTTATAAGATTTTTCTGATTGGCGATATTCAGTTTTAAATATTTTATTTGATTTATTGTTGCCTGTTTTAATTCAGCCGCTTCTTTTTTTGCCTGTGAAAGAATTTTCTCGGTTTCAGAATGGGCGGCTTTTATTATATTATCGGCGGCAATCTGAGCGTTTATTATAGCCTTGTTTATTGTGGATGATTTTTCTTTATATTCGTTAAGCCGGTTTTCAAGTTCTTCAATATAATTGTCAACTTCTTCAGGGTTGTATCCTTTTCTTACTATTTGAAAATCATAAGACATTTTTTTTGCTCCTTTTTGGCAAAGTTCTAAATTTATTTACAGAGAAACACAAAATTGATTGACTATAATCACATTTATGATATCATTAAATTTTAAATGTTTCAAGTGGTTTGTTAATTTATTTTTAGTATTTTTTTATGTATAAATTCCTTTTTTTCCTGTCATATGTTCAATGGAAAATTCCATCATACACAGACGATTCCATTCTTTTTCTATTTCTGTTTGACGTCCGATTTCACTGTCGTTTGGATTATATTTTACCGCAAGCAGCTCTATTGCTTTTCTGATTTCATCTTCATTTTCCATAATGTGAATTTTGCCGAAAGCTATTACGCTTTTATAGCTGGTTGTGTATTTTTCTGGAATTATAAGGTCTTGGCTTATGACACAAAAAGAAGCTTTATTATTTTTCTTTATAGCGTCTATTTTATGTCCTGTTTTTGCTCCGTGAAAGTATAATTTGGAGTTATAATATATGTAACTTAGAGGAACCGCGTAAGGATAATCGTTATCTCCCGATAAAGCTAATACTCCGGAGGTTTCTTTTTTTAAAATTTCAATACTTTCCTCTGATGTTAAAATTTGTTTTTTTCTTCTCATTTCTCTAAACATATTATTACCTCCTTTCATAATATTACATTTATCGACATTCATATGTGTATATTTTACACTTTATGTTATATATTTGTCAATATATTATAAAAGATGATTATAAGCAATAAACTTGTGAAATTATAATTGTGCGGTATTGCCTTAAAATTTATTTTATAAAAATACTTGACAAAGATTTCAAGGTGTGGTATTATTTCTAAAGTAAAGAAGAAGCTTATTTCTCACCTTACGGCAAACGCTTTGAGGTTATTTATTTTGCTCACAGTCGGGGGTTTTCTCGATTGATGTGTCAATTTATCGGAAATTAAGCGGCGTATGCCGTTTTTTTATTTATAGGAGGTGCTCGCAATTACTGAGTTAATGATTAATGAACAAATTAGGGATAAGGAAATCCGTTTGATAGGTGATAAGGGAGAACAAATTGGTATTCTCTCGGCTAGAGAGGCTCAGAAAATAGCTGATGAAAAACGTCTTGACCTTGTTAAAATTTCACCTACCGCAAAGCCGCCCGTTTGTAAGATTATGGATTACAGCAAATATAAATTTGACCTTGCGAAAAAAGAAAAAGAAGCACGGAAGAAACAAAAAGTGATTTCAATAAAAGAATTGCGTCTATCCCCGAATATTGACACACATGATGTTGAGGTAAAAGTCAAGAAAGCGATAGGGTTTCTTAAAGATGGGAATAAAGTTAAAATAAGTATACGTTTCCGCGGACGAGAACTTGCGAGAACTGATAGCGCTGTTGAAATGATGAAAGATTTTGCTGAAAAGGTTTCGGAGGTTGGTTCGGTTGAAAAGCCGCCTAAAATGGAAGCTCGTACAATGGCAATGTTTCTTACGCCAAAGGCTTGATTATGGCGAAACAATAAAAAATGAACAAGTGAGAAATTCGTTATTATTTTGCGCTAAAAATTTTGTGGTTTGTTTATAAATCTAAGGAGGAAATGAAAATGCCTAAATTGAAAACAAAAAAAGCTGTAGCGAAACGTGTCAGCGTTACAGGAACTGGAAAGTTAAAAAAGACTAAAGCTAATAAACAGCATATATTGACAAAAAAGAGTCCTAAAAGAAAAAGAGATTTGAGAAAATCTGACCTTGTTGATTCAACTAATTTAAAACAAATGAAGAGAGTATTACCATACATCTAATTAATTAAGGAGGACTTTTAAAATGGCTAGAGTAAAAGGCGCTTTAAACGCGCGTAAAAGACATAAAAAGGTTTTGAAAATGGCTAAAGGCTTTAGAGGAGCAAGAAGCAAGCAATATAGAGTGGCTAAACAGTCTGTTATGAAAGCTATGGCTCACGCTTTTGCCGGCAGAAAGCAGACAAAAAGAGAATATAGACGACTTTGGATTGTTAGAATTAATGCCGCTGCTAGAATTAATGGCTTATCATATAGTAAATTTATGAATGGGCTTAAAGTCGCTGGAATTAACATCAATAGAAAAATGCTTGCGGAGTTGGCTGTAAATGACGCTAACGCTTTCTCTAAACTTGTTGATACAGCTAAAGCTAATATTTAATTATGATAATAGAAAAGAAACACGCCAGATTTTTAATCTGGCGTGTTTTTGTGAGATGGTTATTCCAAATTTAAACTGTCAAGTATATTGTTCATTTCACTTTCGGAAAAACCGAAGAATGAAAACGCGTATTTATAGTTGTCTTTTGAGATGCTGTAGATGTAGGCAGTTTTTTCTTTTGTTTCATCGCTTTCTTTAAATGTGCTGAATTTATAGCCTTTGGCTGTTGTATATTCTCCTAATGTGCCTTCGTCTATATCGCTTATTGTAGCTGATGTTACGTCTTCGTTAAAATCGTATTTAACTGCTGTGATTCCAAAAGCTTTTTTTTCTGGATTTCCATAGGTTGCCCAGACTTCAGTTTTGGAGCTGTCTGTTCCGAAATCCATTTTTTCGCCAAAAATGTTAGATAACTCTAAGTTTGGCATAATCTCTGGAAGAGGGATATTTATATTGAAGCTTTCTTTCGCTTCGTCTATGGAATTAAACGAAATTTTTTCGCCGATTTCCGCTTTTGCTTTAGAAAGTGGATTTTCTTCGGATTTTTCGAGAATATTATCTAATGTGCTTTTATCAATTTCCTGATTTGAGGTAATTGTGTAGAATTTATCCCCTTTTGAAAAACTGTAGTGATTTAAGAGAATAGCACCGCTTATGCTTACTGTCGCTATTGAGGCTATAGCTGCCGCTATTGCCGCTGTTTTGGTAAATTTGAGTTTTCTTTTCATAGTTATATCGTCCTTTCTGTTTTTATTTTTGATGTCCTCCGCAAATTTAAAAGGATTTTCCGGTTTGATAAAATTATTTTTATCTATCGGGAGTTTATCCAACAGAATATCAATACTTTCAATATCACCGTCGTCTATTGCCTTTTCAATTTCCATACGAAGTTTTATGAGGTTTTTATTGTTTTTTTCCATTTTAAAGACCCCCTCGCGGTAAAATTAATCGATTAATGTTTACAATTATATATGTAATATTTTCTTGATTGTAACTTATAATTTATCGGTATTTTCTTAATAAAAATTTTCTTCGGCAAACTCCTGTACCAACGCTTTTATCTCTTTTCTTAGCCTTACATAGCGCATTCTTACGGCTGAATAGCTTATTCCAAGTTCTTTTGCTATTTCTTCCATAGTTTTGTTTTTTATATAGTACATAATGTATAATTTTTTTTTATCTTCAGTGAGCATATCTATAATGTCTGATATAAAGTCAAACTCATTTATTTTCTTATCTATTGTATCTAATATATCATAGGTATTGTCAGCGATATATGAGATGTTGTCGTTGTTGATTTCTGTTATAAGTTTATTATAAAGCTCTCTTTTATGTTTTTTTACTAAGTTTTTTGCCGTTTGAAAAATAAATCCTCCGATATTTGGATGACTTAAAATACAGCTGGATTTTTCATAAACAATCAGAAAAACTTCCTGAGTTATGTCACGCGCGGAAGTTTCATCTTTTATGCTGAAATATATGTATTTTAACACTTTTTCATAATATTTACGGCATAATTCATCAAAAAATAAATCGAAATTTTTTTTCAATAAAATCACCCCTACTTATATATGTAGGATTTTATTAAATGTAACAAAATTACGCACTAAAAAAAGCGCTTCAATTTTTATGAGAACGCTTTTTTTAGGATATTTTTACTTCTTTCTTGAAAGAAAGAAGTAAAGAACTTTTGTGCGAAACTGCGTTTCGCTGTAAAAAAATCACGGCGAAACCACCGCCGCTTTTTTTTTATCAAAACGAAAGGGTTGTGTTTTGGGTCAAGGGACTAGTCCCTTGCAGAGTGTGGGACAAAGTCCCACGGTTTTAAGTTACCTATATAAGACAGAGTCCCACGGTTTTAATGCCGTTATTTTACAGGTGTAACGTTTTTGTCTTTAAGTACAACGTCGTGAGCACCGCCTTCAACAATACTTGTTGATGAAACAAGAGTGATTTTCGCTTTTTTCTGAAGCTCGGGTATTGTGAGTGCCCCACAGTTGCACATTGTTGAACGGACTTTACTGAGTGTAAGACTGACGTTGTCGTGCAGGTTTCCGGCGTATGGAACATAGGAGTCGACCCCCTCCTCAAAAGAAAGCTTGCTTGCTCCTCCCATATCATAACGCTGCCAGTTTCTTGCTCTCGCAGAACCTTCTCCCCAGTATTCCTTCATATAGTTGCCGTTTACCGAAACTTTATTTGTGGGACTTTCGTCAAATCTTGAGAAATATCTTCCAAGCATAACAAAGTCCGCTCCCATAGCTAACGCTAATGTGATATGATAATCGTGAACAATTCCTCCGTCAGAGCAGATTGGAACATATATTCCCGTTTCTTTATAATATTCATCTCTTGCGGCGGCTACTTCTATTACGGCTGTAGCTTGTCCTCGTCCAATTCCTTTTTGTTCTCTTGTTATACAAATTGAACCTCCGCCTATGCCGATTTTAACAAAATCTGCTCCGGCTTTTGCCAAAAACAAAAAGCCTTCTTTATCGACAACGTTTCCCGCTCCTACTTTTACTGTATCGCCGTATTTTTCTCGAATATAGTCTATTGTTATTTTCTGCCACTCAGAAAAACCTTCAGAGGAATCTATGCATAATACGTCCGCTCCGGCTTCCACAAGAGCTGGAACACGGTCTTCATAATCTCTTGTGTTGATTCCTGCTCCTACTATATATCTTTTTTGGGAATCCAAAAGCTCTATTGGGTTTTCTTTGTGAGAATCGTAGTCTTTTCTGAAGACAAATGCTACAAGTCTGCCTTCGGAATCAATTATAGGCAGAGAATTTAGTTTGTTGTCCCAAATTATATTGTTTGCTTCTTTAAGGCTTGTACCTTCTTTGGCGTATATTAGGTTTTCAACAGGGGTCATAAATTCTTTGACTTTTACTGTACGTTCCATTCGGCTTAACCGATAGTCACGGCCTGTAACGATACCAATAAGTTTTCCGTTTGAGGTTCCGTCTTCTGTTACAGCTACGGTAGTGTGACCCGTTTTTTCCTTAAGGTCTAAAATGTCTTGAAGTGTTTGATCGGGTTTGATGTTGGAATCGCTTGTTACAAAACCGGCTTTATAATTTTTTACTCGTTTGACCATTTCAGCTTGACTTTCAATTGCTTGAGAGCCGTATATAAAAGAAATACCTCCCTCTTTGGCAAGAGCGATAGCCATTTTGTCGTCTGATACTGACTGCATAATTGCTGACACAAGGGGAATATTCATTGAAAGAAATGGGGTTTCACCTTTTTTGAATTTTACAATAGGGGTTTTTAATGAAGCGTTTGCTGGTGTGCATTCACAGGAAGAATATCCCGGGACAAGCAGATATTCACTGAAAGTATGAGAGGGTTCGTTAAAATAATATGTCATTTTTTCTGCTCCTTTTCTTTAATATAATATTAAAATTATACATATTTTTTGGAAAAAGTCAATAGTGTTTAAAAAAAATTACTTATCCTTTTTGGGATAAGTAATTTTTATCAATTTAATAAAAGGCATTATTTAAGTGAATCAACTGAACCAAGTACGTTTTTGATTTTTCCCTCAACAAGGTTCTGAATAAGTACTCTAGCGTCGCCTAAGTATCCTCTTGGGTCGAAAGCTTCGGGTTTTTCTGACATAGCTTTTCTGATAGCCGCTGTCATAGCGAGTCTTATGTCTGTATCCATATTTATTTTGCATACCGCCATAGAAGCCGCTTTTCTAAGCATTTCATTTGGAATACCTTTAGCTCCGTTGATTTTTCCTCCGAAATCGTTGCACATCTGAACACAGTCTGCGTCAACAGAAGAAGCCCCGTGAAGAACGATAGGATATTTAGCGTAGCCCGCCGCTTCAAGTTTTTGTGTGATAGTTTCAAGTCTGGCGAAGTCGAGTTTTGGCTCTCCTTTGAATTTATAAGCTCCGTGGCTTGTACCAATAGCTATAGCGAGAGAATCAACACCTGTTCTCTGAACAAAATCTACAGCCTGGTCAGGGTCGGTATAAGTAGCGTTTGCCGCGTCAACTTTTACTTCGTCCTCAACTCCGGCAAGTTTGCCAAGTTCTGCCTCAACAACAACACCTTTGTCGTGGGCGTATTTTACAACTTCAATTGTTTTTGCTACGTTTTCCTCATATTCATAATGAGAACCATCAAACATAACAGAAGTAAAACCTGCTTCAATAACTTCTTTTACTGTTTCAAAATCGGGACCGTGGTCTAGATGAAGTGCGATATCGATTCCTGTTTCATCGATAGCCGCGTCAACCATTCCTTTTAAGTATTTTGGACCAGCGTATTTGAGCGCGCTTTTTGAAACCTGTAATATACAAGCGGAATTAAGTGCCGCCGCCGCTCTTGTGACACCCTGAATGATTTCCATATTGTTGATGTTGAAAGCGCCGATTGCGTACTTTCCATCGAAAGCTTTTTCAAACATTTCTTTACTTGTTACCAATGCCATAGTTTAATAACCCCTTTCCGGTTTTTTTAATTTAATAATCGGTGGTTAATTTATGGAAATACCGCGAAATTATTTTTATTTCCTCTTTGTGCGGTGTTTCCTTATAAAAATCAGCCATCGGTCTATCTTTTTCTATTATAATATAAAAGAAAAATTATTACAATGAAAAATTTGAAAAATATTCTTTTTTTATGTTCAGTCAACTTTTCTGTTTTGAGGAAGTTTTGACGCTATTATTTCCATTACTTTATTTGGAAGGTCATTTATTTCATCTTTTGTGAGATTTTCCGTTTGTATTGGGTCGTGTACATATACGTCTACTTTCGCTGGTGTTATTGTTCCGCCGTGCTGTTCCATAATTTTGTATGAGCCGTCAAGAGTTACGGGGACAATGGGAACTTTGGATTTTGTGGCAAGTTTGAATGAGCCGTGTTTAAATTCACGGATTTCATCGCACTGACTTCTTGTTCCTTCGGGAAAAACCACAAGAGAATGTCCGTTTTTTAAAACTTCTATTCCTTCCAATATTATTTTTAACGATTGTTTTATATCGCTTCTGTCCATAAATACGCAATGAATATATTTCATCCAGCTCCTTACAATCAGTGCCTTTGTCATTTCGATTTTAGCTACGAAACCAGTGTTTTTTTCTATTGCCGCCATAAATATAGCTATATCAAAATTTCCCTGATGATTGCTCATAAAAAGCACAGGTCCATCTTTGGGTATTTTCTCCTGGTTATGTACAACTATATTGGCTCCGCTTACTTTTATTCTTTTTTTTGCCCATTTTGTTGTTACTTTAAAGGCATATTCGTCAAGTTCTTTATATTTTCCTTGTTTTTCAAGTATTTTGGCTTTAATTAATTTTATTGAACTGAATGCTATTGAAATTATGAAACTAAAAAACCAATAGACGCTTCTTAGACTTTTGAACATTTATATTGTCCCCCTTGTAAAATTTTCCTATAGTTTTATGGTATAATTATATTTTGATATTGTCAAGAATAAAATTTTATTTTATTTTTTATTATGCGGTATTTCCTTAATTGACTATAACGCATAAAAAACAGCTTTAATTTTATGACAGTTAAAGCTGTTTTTTGCTGATAATATTTTAAGCTATTTCTTTTTTACCGCATATTTTTCTTTTGGAGTGTAGAAAAAGTCTTCTCCAGGTATTACACCCCCAATTGAATCAGGATTTGAATTGTATAATTCTGTAAGGAAATTTGTTACGGCGGTGTCCAGTTCGCCGCCGTCAGTGTAAACAAGACTACAGTTTGGAATTGCTTTTTCCGCTATGCTGGCTTTTGACACCGCTTTGAATTTTTCGGCAAGTTTTGCTGTTTCGGGAACATTTTCGGCTGCTTTTGTTATGGAATCATAATATTCTTGAAGAAAATGTCCGAATACCCGAGGGTGTTTTTGGGCGTATTCTTTTTGGACAGCGATACAGCTGGAGATTACTTCTGTATCGGAGATATTTTCCCATTCTTTTGAAACATTTATTACTGTTCTTAAATTCGGGTTTTCCGCTGATATTGTTGAGATATATGGCTCATAAAGAACACTTATGGCAGCTTCTTTCGATGTCATAAACGATATGAGTTCAGTTGGGCTTTTATATTCTATTGTCACATTCTCAACAGAGTTTTCTTTAAAAATTTCATTTAAAATGTATTCGCAGACGCCTTCTTTATCAGAAATATATATTGTTTTATTTGACAAGTCTTTTATTGATTTTATTGTGTTCCCTGTTTCTGTTATATAAATGTTTCCAATAGAGTTTATCGCGGCAATCTGAACATTTCCGTTGGTTTTATTATATAAAACAGACGCCGTGTTTGCGGGAATTGCCGCTATTTGTATTTCGTTATTTGAAAATTTTTCCGCAAGTTCGTTAATTGAGTCGGTTACTGTAAAGTGATAGGAATTATAGGCGTTTTCATTTTCCTCAAGTTCCATAAGATTTAAAAATCCTATTTCAGCAGCCCCCTTTAAACAACCTAAATAAACGTTTGAGGTTGGAAAATTTTCAGCTTCTTCCTCAGCCTCTGTTTTGTTTGTTTCGAATTCTACTCGTATTTCCTCGTCATCTCCGCAGCCTGAAAAAGAAAGTGTTATTATTGAAAGCAAAAGCGTAAATGTTAGTTTGAGAACTTTCATAATTGTTTTATTACCTCCTTGTGTTTCCCTATATATAATTCTTAAAGATAATTTTAATTGCGCTGACACAATTTGTCAAGGAAATATAAGAAATTTCGATAATTTAACTATTAAAGAAATTGTCGAATTCGTCTTCCAGCTTAGCGGAATCATCGCTTATTATCAATATTACGTAATTATCTTTTGTTTTTAAAACGTGGTCTTTTAATTTTTTTGATTCGGAAACGTTGTCTTCCCAAGAGGATATAAGTCCTGAAACCTCATTTGCTATAGCTTTTTCTATATTTTCGACAGAGGCTCCGCCTTTTGTTTTTGCCAATATTATTTTGTCGGAGTTTTCATTTTTTGTGGAATATACAAAACCTTCCTCAATGTCGTCGATTGATATTCCATATCGCTGCGCTGTATTTATGTCTTTTAAATCCTCTGTTGATGGGTTATCAAAGTTTGCTGTTGAAATTAACTTGTCTCGCATATCCGAAAAGACTATATTGTTTTCTGATTTGCTGTTTTGACAGCCAGCAAAAATAAATATACTTATTATTAGCGCTGAAATTGTTTTTATAGGCATTTTTTTACCTCCTGTTGTATTATATAGTGAAAGAATTTAAAAGGAAGTAAAAAAATTTATTTTAGGAAACACCGCACAAAGAGGAAATAAAAATAATTTTGCAAAAAAATACGCTTCAAGTGGGTTTAAAAACCCACACTTCCGCTCAATTTTTTTGCCGCTCACGCTAAAATTATTTTTATTTTTTAATTATGCGGTATTTCCTTTACTCAAAAGTCTGCGAAGTGCTTCACAATTCGCTT
>CAOJPS010000002.1 GCA_948441255.1 uncultured Eubacteriaceae bacterium
AAGTTCCGTCAGGCTTTTTAACCGCCCTAACATTACCCATAAACTTAACCTCTGTAGCGTATTCCTGGCGCTTAACGCCCCACATATCCCCGTTTTCAAGCCAGTTGTCAACTTTTTCAACCTGATAGCCGTTTTCAATTTTCTGTTCAAAAATACCATAATGATATCTTATACCGCAGCCATAAGCGGGAAGCTGCAATGTTGAGAGAGAATCAAGAAAACAAGCAGCCAAACGGCCAAGACCACCGTTTCCAAGACCAGGATCTCTTTCAGAGTCTTCAATAGCGTTATAATTAATATTAAGTTCATCAAGAATTTCTTTAATTTCATCAATAGCGGAAAGATTTAAAAGAGTGTTTCCCAAAAATCTTCCCATCAAAAATTCCATTGAGAGATAGTAAACAACTTTAACGTCATCATCACGATATTTATCGTGAGTTTTAATCCATTTTTCATTAACATAATCTCTGACAGTAAAAACCAAAGCTTCATAAACCTGTTCTTCAGAAGCTGTTTCAATAGTTTTTCTTGAAAGCATTCTAAGATTTTCAAAAAGCTGGGTTTTAAATGTCTCCTTGTCGATAAACATTTTATAATTTCCCCCTTGAATAATAAAAAGTAAATTTTATAACATATTTTATCAAAAAAATTACATACCTCTATAATACCAAATAATCCGAATTATAGCAAAGGAATTTATGTTATTTTTTCAACAAAAATAAATTTTCATAAAAAACCTATAAAAAATCAGCGCAAACCAGAACTTATGTAATCATAATTACCAATAAATTTATTATTTCAATTCTTCCAGCATATACAAAGCCTTTGCCGCTTCAGCATTAGTAATATATCCGCTTGGGTTAAAATTACCCTCGTCATCGGCGCTCACAATATCCAAGGCGTCAGCTGCCGCCATACATCCCAAGTCCTTGTCGCTGTCGTCAATATCTTTAAAAGAATTTTTAAAAATATTTTTTTCAGCTATTTTGTCATATCCAAAAAACATAGAAATCACTTTACATAGTTCTTTTCTAGTAATAGGCTCATTTTTATCTTTCAGAACTTTCATTATATCTTCATCATAAAAATCATCATAAGACTCAAAAAGCTGATTTTTGGTAATATTATTGTCAGGCAAAAATCCGTCCGCTTCAGTCTGTTTAATATAAATACCGCTGTTTAAAAGACCGTTTACATATTTCTCACACCAATGCCCTTTAATATCAGGATAGCTTTCCGGAGCTTTCAAATTTCCCTTATATTCTGTTCCATCGTAATTTAATTCCTTGCCTGTCTGAGCTGAAATAAACGGAGCGAAAGAATTTAAGTCAATAAATGAATAAGCCAAAACAACATCCTCTTTTTTATTTTTATAATCATTGCGGCGGGCAAATTCCTCTGCCAAAGAGCCTTTTTTTCCGCCCATCTCATAAATCAAGCCAAATCCAGCCTTTTCCTGGACCTTTTTAACAATATCCAAAGTCGGAATTAAATTTTCAGCCGCTGGAAACTCAACAGAGTCATACCACTCACAGTCATAAGACCTAATTTTTCCAGACTCATCAAATTCAACTCTAACAGCGTTTTCCGGAAAAGAAAGTCCGTTTACTTTTCTCACAAAACATATTCTGTCACAGTCAGAGTCGTTTTCCTCAAATTCTATCAAATCAACTTTTTCAGGAGCAGCTTTTTTAATATACTCTTCCGCTTTCAATTTTCTCTCATTAAAAACCTTGTCATAATTTTCAGCGGTCACTTCATTAAAATCTTCAGTTTCAGATACCTCATCAGGTTTCAACGGAACAATTTCACTTTTATAAGAATAAAATCTTTTAATCCTTTTATTTGTAGCATCATAAGCGGCATTGCCTTGTTCATAATTAATATTCCAGATATACTTTCCGTCCACTCTGTCTTTAGTAAGCTGAGCGCCTCTAAGTTCGCCAAGGTCAATTCCTTCCGGAAGAAGCCTTTTAATTTCTTTATCAGCGTCTTCTTTTCCCGGCAGTTCCCTGGCCTCATCAATTTTAGCAAGTTCCTGCTCAGACAATGTAGAAGCCGCTCCTCCAGCGTCAGCGGTATCGTATTCCTGTTTCATACTATTGCTTCTGAAATTTCCGTTGTTGTTCATATTACATTCAAGCAAATCTCCCGTTTTAGCGTCAAGCGCTTTATTATAAAAAACAGATTTTGGTCTATAAGCTATAAAAATATTTTTTTCTTTTGTTTTATAGTCATAATTAAATATGTACTCTGGTTCAAGGGAAACTTTATCACAAAAGCCTTTAAGGGCTTCTTCAAATTTCATAACACCATCAGCGTCCTCGAAGTCCCTTTTAATATAATCGGCGTTCGCGAAGTAAAAATTTAAAACTTTCAAACTAACATTGTCAACAGATATATTAGCTGTATTAAATCTAACAGGAATATCCCCCTTATACTGTCTGAAAACAAACAGATTGTTATCACTCAAATCTTTTTCAAATTTAAACTCCGAATAATTATCACCAACAACCGTCTTTAAAAAACTTGCTGCCGCGTTCAAACATTCTTCTCTTGATTTTCTGTCTTTAATAGTAGATTTTTCCGAATTATTTTCCCAGCAGTTATAAGAAAAAATGTTTCCATTCACATCAACATCAACGCTTATCTCACCGTCATCTCTCACAGCTATTTTTTCTGAGTCAGGTTCTTTTTTATTCTCTTTGCGCCAAATCAAATTATATTTTTCTCTATCATCATAATCATTAATAACATACTCAAATTCCGAATATTCCGCAGGAATATGAAGCCTGTCCTTAACACTCAAAATAGTCCCATACAAAACTTCCGGAATATCATTTTCAGCAAAAGATAAATTTGTTCCGCAAAAAAGCATAAAAGCTGATAAAACAACCGCAACAAATTTCTTCATAAAATAACCTCCTTAAAATATAAGTAATATCATTGTACAAAACTCAATTTTATTTATAATATGACACAAAATATAATAGGTAATCAGATTAACAATACTATATCTTGTAACTCATTTTTGTAAAAATCGTATTTTGCACATCTCTATATAAATAATACTATATGACATAATTATACCACCTAAAAAATAAAAGTCAACGATATAGTCAATCAAATTCAAGAAGGTTATCTTTCCACAATAGAGAAAGATAACCCTTTAAAATTTAACATAACGTGGGTTCGACAAAAAATTGCAGTGAAACCCAGCAAAACGTAGTTTCGCACAAAAGTTTTTGTGTATGTTTTTGTCAAAAAGTCGGTCGATCTTTTTTGGCTCATTTACAGGCTTTTTTGAAGGTTTTTCTTAAAAAATTTTTGCTTTAACTTGGTCTTTTTTTCATAAAAAGCTTGACTTTTTATCTATTTCTTGGTATTATAATTTTAAAAACAGCAGAAATACTGTTGTTACTACGTTACCTATGAGGTATTGAAACTGTCGACATCAAACTGTGAAGTACCTTCCGTGGTACTCTCTGGTTACTACGTTACCTATGAGGTATTGAAACTAATAGCATCGTCATAAGTAATAAAACTAGTTCCATCATTTCCTAGTTACTACGTTACCTATGAGGTATTGAAACCCTTCTTGAGGAAGTTTCGAGATACCTTCCGCTGTGGTTACTTCTCGTTACTACGTTACCTATGAGGTTTTGAAACCTCTCTTCTGAACTCTCCTCTGATGAGCTCTCTTGTTACTACGTTACCTATGAGGTTTTGAAACCTAAATGAATTAGATTGACATTGCCAATTCCATTCATCATCCTCGTTACTACGTTACCTATAAGGTATTGAAACTTTCCCTCATCAACTGGAGCAATAGGACCAAGGATATCAGTTGAATCCAAGTTACTACATTACCTATGAGGTATTGAAACTACCTTCTGTACTAACCTGTGGTACCTTCTGTACTAGTTACTACGTTACCTATGAGGTATTGAAACGATGCAGTACTAATCTCCGTGCTACCTTCATAGGTAACATGTTACTACGTTACCTATGAGGTATTGAAACTTCTTCCATAATTATTATTCATCTCATTTTGGCAAATGTTACTACGTTACCTATGAGGTTTTGAAACCTCTCTTCTGAGTCCTCCTCTGATGAGCTCTCTTCTGTTACTACGTTACCTATGAGGTATTGAAACTTCTTCCATAATTATTATTCATCTCATTTTGGCAAATGTTACTACGTTACCTATGAGGTTTTGAAACTCTTCTGTTGAGTCCTCTGTCGAATCTTCTGTTGACTCTTATTACTACGTTACCTATGAGGTATTGAAACGAGGTCTCTTCACTTGATGTATCTTCACTGGAAGTTTCGTTACTACGTTACCTATGAGGTTTTGAAACACTGTGGTACTCTCTACCCCTTTCTTTTGAGGAAGTGTTATTATATTACCTATAAGGTTTTGTTATTTTACATTAAATTTTTACTATAAAATACGAAAAAGAACTATACATTTTTAATATCTAAAAATGTATAGTTCTTTTTTTATTTATAAAAATATGGAATATCTTTTTACCGAAAAATAATTGACATATATAAAAATAACGTGAGTTCGATGAAATTTTATAATTATTGGAACCTTTTTCTATCGAAACGGGAACGCTTTCCCGATAAAAAGGATTCCAAACCTCCAAAAATGCTCCCCACGCGTTAAAACCTTGAGGCTCTGCCGGGGACTCCGCAAACATAGTCAGTGCTTTTGGCTTTGCCAAAAGCCGGCTTACGCCGTCCGCACTTCTTTGCGGCACATATTAAAAAAAGTTTGACAAAAACTTTTGTGCGAAACCTCGTTTCGCTGAGTTTTATCGTAATTTCTCGTCAAACTCACGTTAATTTATGAAACGAACGTGACGATATAGTCAATCAAATTCAAGAAGGTTATCTTTCCACAATAGAGAAAGATAACCTTTTAAAATTTAACATCGGTTTATAGCAGCTCATAAAATTTCTATCCAAGCATAGTCTTTTTTCAAAAAATTATTTATTTTTATATTTAGAATACATATAATTCAAAACATCAGCATGGTTCTGCTCGTCAGTCAAAATCTCAAACAAAGCGTCCCTTATCTCTTGATTTAAAAACACAAAATACAATTTACGATAAAACTCAACAGCGCTTATCTCATCAAAAATACTGTTTTCAAAATTTTCCGTCATATCATCAGAAACAGGTTTATCATCAGCTTCCAATTGACTCTCATCGGGTTTTTCTCCCGTAATCATCTCAAAAATCTCCATAAAAATCTTTTCGTGTTTATTTTCATCGTGATGGAGTTTGTGCATAATTTTTTTATCATTCTCATCAGTCAGCATATTTGCGATATTGTCATAAAATCTTCCGTCTGCTCTCTCATCTCTTATAGCCTCTTTAATCATTTCAAGAATATATCTGCCAACATCAGAGCAATCCGGTTCTTCTCTGTCCTCCGTGTCATTATTATCCATATCATTGCCGTTTCCCATATTATTGCCGCCATTATTCCCCATATCAGGAGTATTTTCCACAGGCTCCTCAGGTTCTATTTTTTCGTTCTCCTCACAGCCATCCGAATTGCTGGCAAAAACCTTAAAAGACGAAGCGTTATACCTCTTTTTTGTTTCTCCATAATTTCTTTTAATATTATAAGGATACATATAATACCTCCGTTATATATTGTCTTTCTAAAATTATATGCGCCATATATAATAAAATGTTACAGAGAAAAAACTCATTATAGGAAACCAACTTTTATTTCCTTTTTTTCCTTATAGAAAAACTTATTTCCTTTGTAATTTTATAAAAAATCACATTAAAGAGCATAAGAACAAAATTCAAAAGGCAGGCAAAAAACAAGTCAAGAAGAACTCCAAAAGAGTCTTTAATATTTTTAGCGAAAAACACCACGCAAAAAGAAGCGATTACAAGCAAAAAAGCAATTCCTATAAAAATCCAGTATCTTTTAATAGCGGTCGACTTATTACCCACTTTTCTGCAAATAATATAAACAATCTGAGAAACAGCCAAAGCGGAAACCACATCTACTATAAAAAAGCTCACAAATCCGCTGATAATCTCAAATCCCATTTGAAAAACAACAGTAAACACAACCGTTCCCATAATAGGAATCAAAAGTTCCGTATATTCCCGTCTAAGCCTTATAAGCTTAGCGGCAAAGCACAAAACGACAACGGAAAGAGAGGAAGCGACAAGCGCGGCAATCAAATACAAAAAAATATCATTCATCAAAAAATCACCCCTCGGCTGCGCAGGTCAATTCAGCGCCTTAAAAATGGTTTTAGCAATTCTGCCCATTTCTTCTTCGCTCACTTCAAAAACTTCAGATTTAATAGTAACTCCATCATCTTTTTTTCTTGGAATAACGTGAATATGAAA
Organism: uncultured Eubacteriaceae bacterium; assembly: GCA_948441255.1. Taxonomy (GTDB): domain Bacteria; phylum Bacillota; class Clostridia; order Lachnospirales; family CAG-274; genus MGBC114079. Next base: position 6,392 of record CAOJPS010000002.1, read on the forward strand.
ATGCCCAACAGTCTGTCCCGCGGCTTCCCCATTATTCTGAAGAATATTAACCCCCTCGGCAAATCCCAAATCCATAAGGGCACAAGCGGTCTTTTTAGCCAAAAGAAAAGCGTCTTTCACAAGAGAATCAGAAACATCAAAAACATTCTCAAAGTGTTTTTTAGGCAAAATAAGAGTATGTCCGGGATTTGCCGGGGAAATATCCAAAATAATCCTAAAATCGTTGTCTTCATACAAAGTATTCGAGGGAATTTCGCCATTGGCTATTTTGCAAAAAATACAATCGCTCATAATAAAAACCTCCAAACAAAAAATTTAATTTCAAATCAACATTTCTCAAAGTATTGTTTATGCCAAACAAGAAACATATAAACCGTCCATATTTTTCTACTGAAATCTCCCTTTCCCTCTCTATGCTTGTTCAAAAGTTCAAGAATTTTATCAGAGTTAAAATATTTTTTAGCGGCTTCTCCCGAAAAAGCCTCTCTGACAATATTATAATACTTATCTTCTTTAAGCCATATTCTGATAGGAACAGGGAAACCAAGTTTTTTCTTGTTAGCCACAGCCTCCGGCAATCTATCTTTAGCGGCAAGTCTAAAAGCGTATTTAGTAGAAACTCTGTTCACTCTAAAATCAGAACGAATATCAGAAGCCACCTTAAAAACCTCTTTATCAAGAAAAGGCACTCTAACCTCCAAAGAATTGGCCATACTCATTTTATCAGCTTTAAGCAAAATATCTCCTATAAGCCAAAAATTCATATCAATAAACTGCATTTTAGTAACATCATCTTTATCTTTCACCTGGTCATAAAAAGGCTTTGTAAGAAATTCCGGCTCAAAATTTCCTGTAGGATTTCTAAGAATTTCCTCACGCTCATCTTTAGAAAACATATAAGCGTTTCCGATAAATCTTTCCTCAACATCTTTAGAAGCCCTTATAAAGAAATTTTTTCCTTTAAAAGAAAAAGGAATCAGCTTAACCACCGACGCTAAAAATTTTCTGACAGCTTTAGGCAAACAGGTAATAAGAGATATATCCATAGGTTCTTTATAAATATTATATCCTCCAAAAAACTCGTCCGCGCCCTCTCCTGATAAAGCAACCTTAACGTGAGAGCTTGCCAATTGGCTAACAAAATACAAAGCGACAGCGGAAGGATCCGCCAAAGGCTCGTCCATATGATACTGAACTTTAGGCAAAGCTTTCCAATATTCCTCCGTTGATATAGTTTTATTATAATTATCTATACCTACCTCTTTTGAAAGTTCCTCAGCATAATTAATCTCATTATAATACTGATAGTCAAATCCTACAGTAAAAGTTTTATCCCCGTTAAAGGAAGCGGCAACATAACTGGAATCCACCCCGCTCGACAAAAAAGAACCAACCTCCACATCGCTCACCTTATGAGCCTCAATGGAATTTTGCAAAACATCATCAACTTCTGTAACCACCTGATGCAAGCTTTTCTCATAGTTTCCATCTTTAAACAGGGGATTAAAATATCTTGAAACATTAAGCTTTCCATCCTTAAAAGTAAGAAAATGCCCGGGCATAAGCTTAAAAACACCTTTAAAAAAAGTTTCTTCCAAAACAGAATACTGAAAAGTCAGATAATTCTCCAGAGCAATCTCATTAACCTCTTTTTTAAAATGGGGATATTCCAAAAAGCTTTTAATTTCTGAGCCAAACAAAAGAGAACCGTTAATATTAGCATAATAAAACGGTTTAATACCAAAAAAATCTCTGGCGGCAAAAAGGGAGTTATCTTTTTTGTCAAAAATAACAAAAGCGAACATACCTCTTAAATACTCAAGCATATTCTTTCCCTTTTCCTCATATAAATGAACAAGAACTTCAGTATCAGCGTGAGTTTTAAAAATATGCCCCTTTTCAATAAGAACTTTCCTAATCTCTTTATAATTATAAATCTCCCCATTAAAAACAAGCACAATCGAGCCGTCCTCATTATACATAGGCTGAGAACCGTCTGAGAGGTCTATAATACTAAGTCTTCTAAAACCCATAGTAATATTATCATCACTGTGAACTCCCGCGCTGTCAGGGCCTCTGTGAACAATCCTATCCATCATCTTATTAATTATAGCTTCTCTGTCTTTAACGCTTCCCGTAAACCCACAGAACCCGCACATAAAAAAACCTCCGATAATCACAAAATATATAAATAATCAATTAATCAACTATAAAATCCGCAAAATAAAAAAAGAAAACTTCCCTCTTTACCTCACTTATGAGATAGTATAGCATAAAAACCTGCTTTTGACAACATTACTCATCAATTTAAACACAGAAATCAATTTTTATTCGGCGAAGCTGAAATAAAATTTAGGTCAAGCCTTTTTAAAGGCTTGCGGGAGTGGGCAGAGCCCACGGTTTTAATACTTCAAGAGTATTTTTGGGGGTCTGGACACTTTTTACGATAAAAAAAGGGTCCAGAAATTAAAAAATTTTTAATAATTTTTATGCAACTTTATAAAAATTGATTTCCGTGTCAATTTAAACGGAAATCAATTTTCACATCCGCCACAATTTTTTCTTTAGCAAAGCGAAGCTTTGCGTTATGGGTCAAGGGACTTGTCCCTTGCAGGGTGTGGGACAGCGTCCCACGGTCTTAATTTACCATATATGGGACAGCGTCCTAGCCTTAACCTGCTGCCTTAAAGTCTTGCCTTAAAATTCTCATATCCAAAAGACTTAATAACCCTAAATTCTTTTTCTTTTGTATAAAACACAATATCCGGCAAATTAATTCCGTTAAAAGTATTATTTTTAACCATAGAATAATGAGCCATATCGCAAAAAATAAGCCTGTCCCCTTCTCTCAATGGTTTATCAAAGGAATAATCCCCAATAATATCCCCCGAAAGACAAGTAGCGCTTCCAAGTCTATACGTAAACTTTTTTTCATAAGGCTTTCCAGCGTTTATAATTTCAGGTCTGTAAGGCATTTCAAGAACGTCCGGCATATGACAGGCGGCGGAAGTATCTAAAATAGCAATATCCATACCATTTTTCATAGTATCAAGAACAGATGATATAAGAAACCCTGTATTAAGAGCGACAGCCTCTCCCGGTTCAAGATAGACATCAACATTATATTTGTTTTTAATAAATAAGATACAGTCAATAAGTTTTTCAATATCATAGTCAGAACGAGTAATATGATGTCCTCCGCCAAAATTAACCCACTTAACCTGTTTCAGATATTTTCCAAACTTCTCGTCAACAACCCTAACAGTCCTTTCAAGTGTATCCGAATTTTGTTCACACATAGTATGAAAATGGATACCGTCAATTCCCTCCATTCCATATTTCAAGGCGCCCTCCTCAAAATATTCAAGAGTAGAACCCATACGAGAATTTTCAAAACAAGGATTATAAATATCTGTTTCAATTTCCGAATATTCAGGATTAATCCTTATACCGCATTCAATCCTTTTAGAGCTTTTCTCAATTTTATCCTTATACTTAGCGAACTGTGAAAAAGAGTTAAAAACAATATGCCCGCAATATTTAATAATCTCATCAAACTCATCTTCTCTGTAAGCGGGGGAGTAAATGTGAACTTCTTTTCCCATTTCCTCAAAACCAAGCTTTGCCTCAAATAATGAACTCGACGCGACGCCGCTTATATATTGTGAGATAATAGGATAAACACTGTACATAGAAAACCCTTTCTGTGCCAAAAGAATACGACAGTCTGTCCTTTCCTCAACAGATTTCAAAATTTCCAGATTTCGAGTCAAAAGCTTTTCATCAACCACATAGCAAGGCGTTTTCAACTTATAAAAATTTCTATCCATACACATAAAATCACTCCACAAGCTCCGGAGAAAAACTCTCTTTCCAAGGAAGTCCAAATTTATTAAGAGCCTCCATAAATGGGTCAGGGTCAAACTCCTCAATATTATAAACGCCAGGCTTTTTCCATTTTCCCGTCATAACCATAGACGCGCCAATCATAGCGGGAACACCTGTAGTATAAGAAATCGCTTGTGAGCCAACCTCTTTATAGCATTCCTGGTGGTCGCACACATTATAAACATAATAAGTTTTTTCTTTTCCGTCTTTAACACCTTTCATAATACAGCCAATATTAGTTTTACCCTTAGTCCTAGGCCCAAGAGAAGCCGGGTCAGGAAGAACCGCTTTTAAAAACTGCAAAGGCACAATTTTCTTTCCCTCATAGTCAATAGGCACAATCGAAGTCATTCCCACATTTTCAAGCACCTTAAGGTGCGTAAGATATTTTTCAGAAAAAGTCATAAAGAAACGAATTCTCTTAATACCATTAATATTAAGAGCCAAAGACTCCAATTCCTCGTGATGAAGAAGATACATATCTTTTTCACCTATCTCCGGAAAATTATAAACCCTTTTAATTTCAAGGGGTTCCGTTTCAATCCATTTTCCATTTTCAATATAACTTCCCCTTGCCGTAACCTCTCTAATATTAATCTCAGGGTTAAAATTTGTAGCAAAAGGATAGCCGTGGTCACCAGCATTAGCGTCTAAAATATCAATATAATGAATTTCATCAAAATAATGTTTCTGGGCATAAGCGCAAAAAACTCCCGTAACTCCAGGGTCAAAACCGCTTCCAAGAAGAGCCGTAATACCTGCCTTTTCAAAGCGTTCTCTATATTCCCACTGCCACTTATACTCAAATTTAGCCGTATCCAAAGGCTCATAATTAGCCGTATCCATATAATCTGTTTTAGTTGCCAAACAAGCATCCATAATAGTCAAATCCTGATAAGGCAAAGCGACATTAATAACAATATCAGGCTTAAATTTATTAATAAGTTCAATAAGTTCTTCTGTATTGTCAGCGTCAACTTTTGCCGTCTGAATTTTAGTTTTTCCGCCGTCAAGCTTAGCCTTAAGAGCGTCGCATTTAGACTTTGTTCTGCTTGCTATACAAATTTCCTCAAATACCTCCGAGTTCTGGCAGCATTTGTGAACAACAACGCTTGCCACCCCGCCGGCTCCAATTATCAATGCTTTTCCCATTATATCTTCCTCCCATTAATAACAGCAGTTATTTTATATATTTTAAAATCGCCGCAAAATCAAATTTTTATTTCGGCATATAAGCATATATTTTTTTATATTTATGTTCAACCACATAATTAGGGTTTGCCTCAAGGATAAGGTTTTCCAAAACTTCCGGGTCGTCCTTTAAGTGATACTCACATATAGATATTTTAGGAGTAAATTTTTTCAACGTCCTCATTGCCCCTTTAAGCATATTTCTTTCAGCGCCCTCAATATCAGCTTTAATATAGTCAACCCTCTCAACATTATTTTTTTCAACAAAATCATCTATAGTTATTATATCCACCTTATTCTCATTATTAATGTTTTTCAAACAATTACTTTCAATAATTTTTCCTGTCGTCAAAGCGTCTTCGTTTACATAAAATTCTACTTTTCCTGTATAATCCCCAACAGCATATTCACACAACTCAATATTTGGATATATTTCTATAATCTCTGATATATATTTATTAACAGCTGAAACTGGTTCAAAAGCGTAAACCTTTTTACATTTATCAGCAACTGAAGCCGCAAACAATCCAATATTACTTCCAATATCAAATACAACATCTTCTTTATCAACAGAAACATTAGTCACTTCATAAGGCCCCTCATCTATAAGTGACAAATCATTATAAGCCTCCGGAAAAATTATATCCCAACTTTCACCCATAAATAAAGTAACATAATCCTCTTCCAAATTAAATGGATTGAGATATTTTATTCCGCCCATAGTCAAATATTTTGAATTATAATTAATTGTACCCCCTCCCTAGGCTTCCAAAAAGTATTCATAACCTATACACTCACATAGACTAAAAAAATCTTTCAGACTAATTACCTTTTTATATGAAAGTTCCGCATACTTTTCTATATTAGCTATCATTGATTTTATAGTCGTTTTCACAACACCGCTTATTAATATATCGTGACTGCTTTTTCTTATTCCGTTTTTATTATCTATGTACTCACTAAACTCATAAACTTTTATTCCGTCAACAACCCCATCTTTCTTATACCCATCGCTGCATAAAAAACAGTCAACCTTAATATTCAAAATTGATAAAGCTTTTAAAAGCATACGCCCCATAATACCAAAACCATAAATAACATAGCTTTTCGATTCATTTTCAGTAAAAGTAATTTTCTCTAGTTCCAGTTTTCTCATAATAAAATCCTCCAAAAATAACATTCAATTCCTTTTTTCTTTCATCAAATCTAAATTTTTCCCTGCTTCTCAATAAGTTTTTTAACATAATTAGGCAAAGCAAAACTTCCCTTATGCAATTGAGTGTTATAATATTTTGTTTCAATTCCAAGATTATTCCAATAATCCTCTTTAATATCATTTACAGGGTCAAATTTTTTAGACGCGAACCCAAAAAGCCAATGTCCCGAAGGATAAGTAGGTATATGAGCTTGATACAGTTTCACAAAAGGGAAAAACTGTCTTATTCTTTCATTCGCCCGTTTAAGGGATTCAGCATACACTTTATAATAAGGACTTTCGTGCTGATTAACAAGAATGCCGCAATCGTTTAACGCTTTATAGCAGTTTCCATAAAATTCCTTTGTAAAAAGTCCCTCTCCCGGGCCAAAAGGGTCAGTAGAATCAACTATAATAAGGTCATAATATCCCTCTTTTTTTCTAACAAACCTAAGACCGTCCTCATAAAATATATTAACCCTAGGGTCAGAGAGTTTTTCCGCCATCAGCGGCAAAAACCTCCTGCAAGCGGAAACCACCATATCATCAATCTCTACAAGGTCAATTTCCAATACAGATTCATATCTCGTAAGTTCTCTCACCGTACCGCCGTCGCCGCCGCCTATAACAAGAACCTTTTTAATATCAGGATTAACCGCCATAGGAACGTGAACAATCATATCGTGATAAATAAACTCATCTTTCTCCGTAACCATCATAAGACTGTCAAGGGTCAAAAAAACTCCAAACTCATTAGACCTCATAATATCTATTCTCTGAAAATTACTTTTAGCGGAAAACAAATGCTCATCCACTCTAATCGAAAATTTAACATCCGGGCTATGTTCCTCAGTATACCACAGTTCCACAAAAACTCCCCTTTCTTCGTCAAATCACTATATATGAAACAAATCTCACGGTTTATCGTCATATTCAAAAACAACATTAATATTGTTAATATAAATATCCTCCGTTCCTGTAAGAAAACAGCCTTTTTTCTTGGCATAATCAATATACGCCAAAATATCTTTAGTAATATACTCCCCAGGAGCAAGGATAGGTATTCCCGGAGGATAACACATAACAAACTCACTGCAAATCTTGCCATAGCTTTTTTCAATAGGGAGAGATTTTTTAGGAGCGTAAAAGGCCGCCTTTGGCGTCATAGCCACAAGAGGATTAATATATTCGTGGTCAAACATACCCGACTTGTCCTTTGAATAAAGCCTTTTAATCTCCGACAATGATGAAATAAGCCTTTCAATAGCGAGAGATTTATCTCCCACGGAAATAATAGCGAGAATGTTTCCAATATCACCAAACTCAATCTGAATATTATAATCATCTCTTAAAATATCATAAACCTCAATGCCGGCAAGCCCAATATTTCTTGTATGTACAGAAAGCTTAGTAACGTCAAAATCAAAAACTGTATCATTATTTATAAGTTCTCTGCCATAAGCGTAATACCCGCCGATTTTATTAATTTCTTCCCTAGCATAATTAGCCAAAGAAGAAACTCTGTCAAAAATAGCCTCTCCGTTAAGGGCAAGATTTTTTCTTGAAATATCAAGAGAAGACATAAGCAAATAAGAACCGCTTGTAGTTTGAGTAAGATTTATAATCTGCCTGACATAACCTTTGCTTATATTGTTGTTTATAAGCAAAAAAGAACTTTGCGTAAGAGAACCTCCCGTTTTGTGCATACTGACCGCCGCCATATCAGCCCCGGCGCTCATAGCGGAAACAGGAAGATTTCTGTTAAAATAAAAATGCGTTCCGTGAGCTTCGTCCACAAGAACAAGCATACCATAACTGTGAGCCAATTCCACTATATCTTTAAGTGGCGAACAAATACCATAATACGTTGGATTATTCACCAAAACCGCTTTAGCGTCAGGATTTGCCATAATAGCGCTTTTAACGTCTTTCAATGACATACCCAAAGGAATACCAAGTTCCTTGTCAACTCCCGGATTAACATAAACAGGGGTTGCTCCGCTGATAACAAGCGCGTTAATAGCGCTTCTGTGAACATTTCTGGGCATAATAATTTTTTCCCCGTTTTTGCAGGCGGCAAGCACCATAGACTGCACGGCAGAGGTAGTACCATTAATCATAAAGAAAGCGTGTTTAGCGCCAAAAGCGTCTGCCGCGAGTTCCTCCGATTCTTTAATAACTGAAACAGGATGACATAAATTATCAAGAGGTTTCATCGAGTTGACGTCCACTGTCATACACCTTTCCCCAAGAAAATCCGTCAATTCCTTGTTTCCTTGTCCTCTTTTATGTCCTGGCACATCAAAAGGCACCACCCTCATAGATTTATATTTTTCAAGAGCCTCAAAAATAGGCATTTTACTCTGGTCAAATTTATACATATCACATTCCTCATACAGTAAGTGTAGTTTTTTAAGCTTGCCTATAGTCAATCATTTGTAAAAATATTGCTTCCGCTGAAAATCTCAATCATTTCTCTGCGCAGGCTGTTAGTAATTTCAAGCCTTTCCTTAGGAGGAAGTTCATAAACATCAGTATTAAAAAGATAATTCTGCAAATCAATTTCTTTAATAAGCATTTTAGTATGAAAAATATTAGCCTGATAAACATTAATATCAATAGCGTCATATCTTTCAAGGGTTTTATCATTTATATAGTCCTGAATACTTGTCATATTATGGTCCATAAAAAGCTTTTTGCCGTCCACATCTCTCGTAAACCCTCTAACACGATAATCCGTGGTAATAATATCCGAATCAAAGCTGTCAATAAGATAATCCAAAGTATTCAAAGGAGAAATCTGTCCGCAGGTCGAAACATCTATATCAACACGAAAGGTCGCGATAGAATTATCCGGGTGATACTCTGGATAAGAATGAACGGTAACATGGCTTTTATCAAGATGAGAAACAACGCTCTGTCTTTTTTCAATAATTTTAGACTCTACCAAATTTTCCGATGTCCGTTCTTCCGAAAGAGAAAGTCCTCTTTCAGTAATAAGAACAGTAACGCTCGCCCCCTGAGGCTCATAATCCTGTTTAGATATATTAAGCACGTGAGCGCCAATCATTTTAGTAACATCACAAAGAATATTAGTAAGTCTTTCAGAGTTATACTGCTCGTCAATATAAGCTATATAATCTTTTTGTTCTCTTTCACTTTTAGCGTAACAAACGTCATATATATTAAAGCTCAGCGTTTTTGTAAGATTATTAAAGCCATAAAGCTTCAGCTTATTTTTCAACCCTATCATCACAGCCTTTCATAAAATAAAAAAGATACTTATTTTATATTTTACAATACAGCGAAAAAAATATCAACAATTTATTAATGAAAAAACAAGTTCTTTTGTTAAAACCCTTAAAACTCCGCCGGTGACTCCGCTTCTTTCTTGAAAGAAAGAAGCAAAGAACTTTTACAAAACTATGTTTCGCTGTAAAAAAAACGCGGCAAAACCGCCGCCGCGTTTTTTTTAGCAAAGCGAACGCTTTGCGTTATGGGTCAAGGGACTTGTCCCTTGCAGGGTGCGGGACAGCGTCCCACGGTTTTAATGTTTTAAAATTTTTTTAAATGGCAGGCTTTTAACAATAAGCATAAAAAATTCTGCCAAAAAATTGGCAATCCACGAAACAATAAGCGAACAAATAAAAATACAAGGAACAATAATAAAATAATACTTCACTCTGCCTCTAAAATCAGGAATAGCTGAATTCAAATAAGGATAAAATATCTTGTCAAAAATACAAGACGCCAAATATATTCCAAGAGCAAGTGATGAGATTTTACCCATACACTTTTTAATAAATAAAGGAAGCCTTTCAAGGTTAAGCTTGCTTATCAATATAAAAATAAGCGTCGAATCAATTACATTCTCAAAACCCATCCAATTACAATAACTTTTCCACTGAAAATTCAAACCATAGCTTTTATAAAAATTAAACCCGCCAAAAGCAAATAAACAGATGATAAATATAATAAAAATATATCTTTTTTTAATTTCAACTCCAAATTCTCTTATAAAAGCGCCAATAAAATAATATGTAACAGGGTAAAGCACCACCCAAAAATTAGGTATAATATCAATATCATCATTTATAAAAGACGGAGCCATTGTCAAAACAAGAAATGTAGCAATCAACACAATTTTTTTATTTTTAGACTCCAATCCGTTGTAAATTAAGTTCAAAAATGGAATCAGCAGAAAAAGTCCGAAATACATTTCCATATACCAGGCGTACCATACCATAGAACCATTTAAAGTCCCCTGAATAAAATTCCAAAAATCAACATTCTCTTTAAGATGTATATTTCTGAATACCCATACCGCGATTGAAATCAAAACATATACGATAAGAATTTTAACAATACCGCCGTAATATTTTTTAGACAAAGTCTTACGGCACATAAGATATCCGGTAAGTATCATAAACAAAGGCACGCAAATCATAAATAACGTTCTTGCCGTAACAGCGAAATATGAAAAAACCGAATCTATTTTTATTTTATAAAAACCAGTATTCATAAAAAAATGCACCGATATAACGGAAAAAACAGCCAAAATTCTAACCAAATCCATATTTACATTTCTTTTGTACCCCACCCCCCCCCCCCACAATTCTTTTTGTCATTATATTTTCCATTCTCTCCATATTCATTAACTTCCTCCATAAATTTTACCTCCAAAACTCAAACGCTTTTTCAAAAGCACATAAATATTTGTCTATATCAGCGTGATTAAATCCAGAGGCGTTTAAAGTATAAGAATACATTTGAGTAAAACTAAGAATAAAGCACAAAACAACCGAACAAAAAAACGCCTTTGTCATAATCTTTTTAACACTTTCATTTTCACAATACCGATATATTATAAATGCTATAGTAAATGCCCCAAGCAAAAACTGCCACGCGAAATCAACTTTATATCTAGCCCCATAACCGCTTTCCCACACAGAAGCGATAATCACAAAAGGAGCGATAATACATACCGACAAAAGCATAATAAGATACAATCTTTTATTATCACCGCTCAAAGCCATATACGCTTTTTTGCCATAAAAATAAGAAAAACAGGGCAAAGCCATAACAAATAATCCTATAGCATTATTTGTTGCCACAAAATAATACCCATTTGGATTAAACGTTTCAACGTGAGAGGAAATAAAAGGGAACTCTGGAATAATATTGGGAACAGCAAACAAATAATTATAAAATCCTATTCCTGCAAAATGTGAGTGAAACTCCGTATTTGTAAAATCATTTATAGTAAGAGAATATTGTATTCCAAAGTCCATTATATTCCCAAATCTGGCATAATTATAAATCATCTGTATTCCGCCTATTATGGCAAAAGGCAAAAGAGCGGCGGCAAAATAACCGATATAATATTTAGCGCCTTTTATATTTTTGGACATAAAAGTTTTTCTTTTTTTAATAAATCCGGCAAAAATAAAAATCAAAGAACACACACAATAAACGGCAAGAGTAGGTCTTGCCAGCACACCAAAAGCAAAAAGAACTGTAGAAACCGCCAAATTAATCAAATTAATTTTTCTTTTCCCAATACAGCCACTTATAATCATAAAATAAGAGCCCGCTGTAACAAAAGCGAAACCTGACGCCTGAGCAATCTCATAAAAATTTCCCGTGGCAAAGCAAAACCAAATTCCGCTTGCGAACTGAATCATAGCAAGTCCCATCAATACGAAACTTATTTTCATATCTCCGAAAAATTCTTTCATAAAAGCCATATACAATTTATACAGGAAAAAAATACCTATAACGCCAAACAAAAAAGTACACCACAAAGACGGAAAATAATATCCCGTAATAAGATGAAACGGCAGACACAAAACCAAAACCGGCGCTATTCCATAATAAGAATAATAATTTCCATCAAAATAAAGATGGTCCCATAAATAAGAAATGCCCTCTCTCTGGCTGCCGTCATAAGGATTATCAAGCGCTTCAATCTCATCAGGAACTTCCGTCAAAAGACTCGCGCTCCCATTTTCAAAAGCGTCCACAAGTTCTTTAGTAATCTGATTTCCCGATTCCATTTTAAAATCATCAATAATATTTGAGAACAAGTCATTTCTTTGAACAATAATCATCAAAAAAGCGAAAGCTATCAAAAAAACAGTAAATCCTCTCGCCGATAAAACACATAATCTCTCATTTTCCTCAAAAGTTTTAGAAAACCTTTCCGAGTTGCAAAAGAGATATTTAAAAAACACAATACCTAATATAAATAAAATTCTAACAAAAGAGAAATTAAAAGGTATAACCTTATTAAACTCAAATTCCTCAACCGTCACAACATCTCCATTTTCGTGATTAATTTTTATTCTCATTTTGCTCACATTTCCCGACGCATTAATAGGAATAAAAAAACTTTTCTCACAGTCATTCACAATTTCGCCGGAAGCTATATTATTTCTATATTCTCTTCTCGTATCATCGGCAAAATCAATATTTATTTTTATTTTTTTATTATCCTTTGAGTTAGCTTTAAAATAAAGTGTTCCAACCTTTTCATCTATTCCCAAAACCTCAATAACAGACTCGCCGTCATTTTCGGTTTTCATATTCTCAGCGTCAAAATTACTGAAAGCGACGTTTGAAACTTTAATATTTTCCTCATACTCTTCATAATTAATTTTAAAAGAATTAAAATTAAAAACAAAAATCTCAAGAAAAAGAGAAACTATAAAAGCCTTAAAAATCACTCTAAAAAAATTATGTTTTGTCTTTTTCAGCAAAAACGAAGCAAAAAAAGCCAAAACCGAAGCCACAAAAAAGGCCATATAATGATACGCTTCTAAAGTTTTATAGCTAATCTCCAAAGCTCCAAATATCAAAAAATACATAATAACGAAAAAAGTAATAATTATAAACAAATTATAATTTCCGCGAAATTTATAATTATCATAAAAAAACAAATTCATATACGAAAAAACAAAAACTCCCAATAAAAGCAGTACATTTGCCAAAAAAATCTGATTAAAGACAAACAGAACAGCAGCAATTAATAATACAGGCAAAATTTTAACAAAATCAATAACTTGCTTTTTTTCCATCATATCTCACACTCTCTCCTAAAAGTCTGTCTAAAAACCAGTAATTTAACGTGAGTTCGACAAGAAATTACGGTGAAACACAGCAAAACGTAGTTTCGCACAAAAATTTTTGTCAAACTTTTTTCAATATGTACCGCAAAGAAGTGCGGTCGGCGCAAGCCGATTTTTGGCGAAGCCAAAAACACTGACTGGTTTGTGGAGTTTGAGGCTGGTCACAAAATCAAAGATTTTGTTGCTCGCCCATGCAGCCAGGGTGAAACCTCAAGGTTTTTAATGCGCAGGGAGCATTTTTGGGGGTTTGGACCCTTTTTATCGGGAAAGCGTTCCCGTTTCGATAGAAAAAGGGTCCAATTAATATAAAATTTCATAGAACTCACGTTAATTTAGTAAAAATGACATTGTTTTTATTGATTTTCATTTTGTTTTTAGACAATTTTCTCAAAATATTCAAAATAAGTTCTAAAAAGAAACGGCACACCACAAAATCTTGTGATATACCGTTTCTATGTCAATAATAAATAATCTTTTAAAGACTAAACAAATTATTCAATAACAGTAACAACTGAACCAGAACCAACTGTACGTCCACCCTCACGGATAGCGAAACGAAGTCCCTGTTCCATAGCGATTGGGCTAATAAGTTCAACTGTCATTTCAACGTTATCTCCAGGCATACACATTTCAGTACCTTCTGGCAAAGTAATAACGCCTGTAACGTCTGTTGTTCTAAAATAGAACTGAGGACGATAGTTGTTAAAGAAAGGTTTATGACGTCCGCCTTCATCAGCAGTCAAAACGTAAACCTGAGCGGTAAATTTAGTGTGAGGAGTAATAGTTCCCGGTTTAGCAAGAACCTGACCTCTTTCAATTTCATTTCTCTGAACACCGCGGAGAAGAGTACCAACATTATCGCCGGCCTCTGCCTCGTCAAGAAGTTTACGGAACATTTCAATACCTGTAACAACTACTTTACGAGCTTCATCAACAATACCAACGATTTCAACTTCGTCATTAACTTTAAGAACACCACGTTCAACTCTACCTGTAGCAACAGTACCACGGCCTGTAATAGAGAATACGTCCTCAACAGGCATAAGGAAAGGCTTGTCAGAATCTCTCTGAGGATTAGGGATATATTCATCGATTGTTTCAAACAATTCGATAATTTTATCTCCCCATTCACCAGAAGGATCTTGAAGTGCCTGGAAAGCGGAACCTCTTACAATAGGAGAATCCTCAAAACCATATTCAGCCAAAAGTTCGCTGATTTCCATTTCAACCAAGTCCAAAAGTTCCTCATCATCAACCATATCACATTTGTTCATAAAAACAACGATTTTAGGAACGCCAACCTGACGGGAAAGAAGAATATGCTCTCTTGTCTGAGCCATAGGACCATCTGTAGCGGCAACAACAAGGATAGCGCCATCCATCTGAGCCGCTCCTGTAATCATATTCTTAACATAGTCAGCATGACCAGGACAGTCAACGTGAGCGTAATGACGGTTAGGAGTTTCATATTCAACGTGAGTAGTTGAGATAGTGATACCTCTTTCTTTTTCTTCAGGAGCTTTGTCAATTTTATCAAAAGCTACTTCCTCGCCAAGCTGATATCTGTCATGCAAAGTTTTAGTAATAGCGGCAGTCAAAGTAGTTTTACCGTGGTCAACGTGACCGATAGTACCAATGTTAACGTGTGGTTTAGTTCTTTCAAAACGTGCCTTAGCCATTTAAAATTTCCTCCTTAAAAAGTTTAAAATAAATTTTGTTTTCAAATTTTATATATAAAGTTATTATATCTAATTTTACATAATTATGCAAGCATTTTTTTACTCTGCCGCCTTGCCGGAAGCAACCTTTTCCTGAATACTCTTAGGAACCGCTTCATAATGGTGAACTTCCATAGTATAAGTTCCTCGGCCCTGAGTTTTAGAACGAAGGTCTGTAGCATATCCAAACATTTCAGCCAAAGGAACAAAGCTATGAACAATCTGCATACCGTTAAAAGGCTCCATACCCTCAATACGGCCTCTTCGGCTGTTTATATCGCCAATAACATCACCCATATAATCCTCTGGAACTGTAACGTCAACTTTCATAATAGGCTCCAACAAAGCTGGGTCAGATTTTCTCATAGCGTCTTTAAACGCCATAGAGCCAGCAATCTGGAATGCCATTTCAGAGGAGTCAACCTCGTGATAAGAACCATCATAGCAAACCGCTCTTATGCCAACAACGGGATAACCGCCGATAACACCGGCCTGCATAGCGTCCTGAATACCTTTGTCAACAGCAGGTATATATTCTTTAGGAATAGCGCCTCCCACAACCTCATTGACAAATTCATAAGTTTTTTCCTCATTAGCGTCCATAACCTCAAATCTAACCTTACAATGACCATACTGACCGCGTCCGCCGGACTGTTTAGCGTATTTATGCTCAACATCCACATTTTTGCGGAAAGTTTCTCTATAAGCAACCTGAGGAGCGCCAACATTAGCTTCCACCTTAAACTCTCTCAAAAGACGGTCAACAATAATTTCAAGGTGAAGTTCACCCATACCAGAAATAATAGTCTGACCTGTTTCCTGATTTGTATAAGTTTTAAAAGTAGGGTCTTCCTCAGCAAGCTTAGCCAAAGCAATACCCATTTTATCACGGCCCGCTTTTGTTTTAGGCTCAATAGCAACCGATATAACTGGGTCAGGGAAATTCATAGATTCAAGAATAACCTCTTTATTTTCATCACACAAAGTATCTCCTGTTGTAGTAAGTTTCAAACCAACAGCGGCGGCGATATCTCCAGCATAAACCTTATCAATTTCCTGACGGGAATTAGCGTGCATCTGCAAAATACGTCCAATACGTTCTTTCTTGCCCTTAACAGAATTATAAACATAAGAACCAGCTTCCAAAACACCCGAGTAAACTCTAAAGAAAGCAAGTTTTCCAACAAACGGGTCATTCATAATTTTAAAAGCCAAAGCGGCAAAAGGTTCTTCATCAGAAGAATGTCTTTCAACCTCAACTTCCTCATTTCCAGGCTCGTGACCTTTAATAGCCGGAATATCAGTAGGAGCCGGCATATATTCAAGAATACCGTCAAGAAGCTTCTGCACTCCCTTATTTCTATAAGCGGAACCGCAAAAAACAGGAGTAGCCTCACAAGCGATACAAGCCTTACGCAAAGCGGCTTTCATTTCTCCTATTTCAAGTTCTTCACCCTCAAGATATTTTTCCATAAGAGATTCGTCTGTTTCAGCGATAGCCTCCACCATAGCGGCTCTATACTCGTCAGCCTTATCTTTCATATCATCAGGTATATCTTTAATTTCAATATCAGTACCTTGTTTATCATTATAATAATAGGCTTTCATTTCCATAAGGTCGATAATTCCAACAAAATCATCTTCCGCGCCAATAGGAAGCTGAACAGGCACAGCGTTAGCGTGAAGCCTGTCTTTAAGCATACCGACAACATTATAGAAATCAGCGCCCATAATATCCATTTTATTTACAAAAGCCATACGGGGAACGTTATATCTGTCAGCCTGTCTCCAAACAGTTTCAGACTGAGGCTCAACGCCGCCCTTAGCGCAAAATACACCAACAGAACCATCAAGAACACGAAGAGAACGCTCAACCTCAACAGTAAAGTCAACGTGTCCCGGTGTATCAATAATATTAATACGGTGCATTTCACCGTCACCGATATGCCACTGAGTGGTAGTAGCGGCGGAAGTAATTGTAATACCTCTTTCCTGCTCCTGTTCCATCCAGTCCATAGTGGCTGTACCTTCGTGAGTATCACCTATTTTATAGGTACGTCCTGTATAGAATAATATACGCTCTGTAAGAGTTGTTTTACCGGCATCAATATGAGCCATAATACCAATATTACGAGTTCTCTCAAGAGGACAAGCTCTACCTGCCACTTTTATTCCTCCTTCTTAATTACCATTTATAATGAGAGAAAGCTTTGTTAGCTTCCGCCATCTTATGAGTTTCATCTTTCTTTTTAACAGCTCCGCCGGAGTTATTAATAGCGTCCATAATCTCACCGGCAAGACGGTCAATCATAGTTTTCTCGCTTCTTTTTCTGCTATACAAAGTAAGCCATCTAAGACCCAAAGCAAGTCTTCTGTCAGGCTTAATCTCAATAGGCACTTGATAAGTCGCCCCGCCCACACGGCGGGCTTTAACCTCAAGCACTGGCATAATATTGTTAAGCGCCTGTTCAAAAGCCTCCATACTAGGAGTACCTGTTTTCTCCGTAACTTTCTCAAACGCGCCATAAACAATTTTCTGAGCGATTCCCTTTTTACCATCAAGCATAACGGAATTTATAAGTTTAGTAACTACCTTACTTTTGTACAAAGGATCCGGCAATACTTCTCTTTTTGAAACATGACCTTTACGTGGCACGATTCTTCCCTCCTTAATTATAAAAATATTAATTCAACGGTACTTGCGGATTTTAATCTCCGCATTTCATGCCTATGCACTAAAGTATAGTAATTACACTTAAATTATTTTTTTGTAACCTTTAAAGTGTAATTACTATAAACCACTGCAACGACAGTTATTAAAGTACAAGGCAAAAATTCAATATACAAGAAAATGTTTAAACCAATTTCTTATAATTATTTTTTCTTAGCGCGTTTAGCGCCGTATTTAGAGCGTGACTGCTTTCTGTCGGCAACGCCGGCGGTATCAAGAGTACCTCTTATAATATGATAACGAACACCAGGAACGTCTTTAACTCTTCCGCCTCTGATAAGAACAACGCTGTGTTCCTGAAGGTTGTGACCTTCTCCCGGAATATAAGCGGTAACCTCAATACCGTTTGAAAGACGAACTCTGGCAATTTTTCTAAGAGCCGAGTTAGGCTTTTTAGGAGTAGCCGTTTTAACAGAAGTACACACGCCTCTTTTCTGAGGAGAACTCACGTCAGTCTGTTTCTTTCTTAAAGAGTTAAGTCCTTTCTGAAGAGCGGGCGCGGTAGACTTGTCAAACTTAGTTTCTCTGCCCTTTCTCACTAACTGGTTAAATGTTGGCATTTAATCTGCACCTCCCTGCGTATTTAATAAATTCTGCCATTGCATTGGTAATCCGAACAAGTTTCGTATGAAAACGAATAAAATCTTCCTCATACCGACACAGTTACACATTATAACATCATAATCACAATATGTCAATACCATTTCTAGAAATTTCACAGAAATCAATTTTCACGTCCGCCGCAGGCGATTTAAAGTTTTCGGTCAAGCCTTTTTCAATATGTGCCGCAAAGAAGTGCGGACGGCGCAAGCCGGCTTTTGGCTTTGCCAAAAGCACTGACCAGCTTGCGGGTTCGGGCAGCGCCCGACTAATATTTTAAATAAAATTAACGTGAGTTCGATGAAATTTATATTTAATTGGAACCTTTTTCTTTCGCAAAAAGGTTCCAAACCTCCAAAAATGCTCTTTGAGCATTAAAAACCTTGAGGTTTCACCCTGGCTGCATGGGCGAGCAACAAAATCTTTGATTTTGTGACCAGCCTCAAACTCCACAAACTTTTGTGCGAAACTACGTTTCGCTGTAAAAAATCGCGGCAAAGCCTCCGCCGCGATTTTTTTCTTCAGCAAAGCGAATGCTTTGCGTTATGGGTCAAGGGACTGGTCCCTTGCAGGGTGTGGGACAGCGTCCCACGGTTTGCACTTTCAATCAATATTCAGTTTCAAGCCACTCACTGTTCCATTTCATAACACCAGCGCCCACAGACGGAACAACCTCCGACTCAAGATTATTCGTATCAATCAAATTGTAATTATAAGTCAGTTCTCCGTTCGTAATATAATCCGATTCACTCTCGTTCCAGGAAAATTCCTTCATAGTACTGCCTTTTTCAGTAGGTTTAAAATCAGCGCTTCCGCCTGTTTGCTCGTCGCCTGTACTGTTCACATTGTCAAGCTTAACTTTATACTCCGTATCACTTCCGCCCTTGTGCAGATAATATTTAATACCCTCCGCGTAAAGCTTTCCAGCGTAATTTTTACCCTCTTCTTCAGCTTTCTGCTCAAAGCTCATAGGTGAGTTAACATCTTTCATATAGATATTTTCCGCAAGCAGCGCCCCGCCGCAAGTAGAAATCAGCGCTTGATTCGTAATACCAAAATGATACGGCTCTTCGTTTTTGGAAAGGTCAAGTTTCAAATTTTTAGTTTTATACGTTTCGGTACTGTCTATAACAGTATTGAATATATGAGCGTTTCCAAATCTCAGACGAGGAATTCTGTCCTGAATTTCCTTGTAATAGCAGTTATAAATTGTCACCGCCAGCTTGCTGTCAGCAGAATTATCATCATCGTGACCCACAAGGTGAGCCTTTTTCTGAGGTGCCTGAACCCTAATAATCTGTTCTTTGGAATATCCCTTGGTTTCTCTCAGATAACAATACAAAGGATACTTTGTTTTCGCCGTTTCAGGAGTTTCAGTATAAGTTTTCTCAAGCTGATTAATCTGTTTTGTAACCCAGCTGTTCTCAGTCATATCATCTCCAAGGAATTTACACCAAGAAATAACAATGTTATGAGAAGCCTCTTTAATATCCACCATACCGTCATAAGCCTTGTGGAAAGTGCAATGGTCAACCCAGGCGTTCGTCACAGGCACACCAGAGCTTTGTGTAAACGTGATATAATCCCAGTCATTTCTGTCATAAGCCCCTGGCTGCATCTCAGAATTTCCCGTTTCGCCTTCGTCCCACTCCCAAATCTCATCAAACTCAATATTTCTTATTATCAAGTTATCGCAGGCTTTAACCACAAAGCAGGCGTGTTTAATTTTGGCTCCGTTTTTCGAGAAAATAGTAAGCCCATTAATATTTTGAACATTCACCGTACTAACTCCCGATTCTATAAGGATATCGTTATTTTTAGCCTGCATTTTATTTTTTTCAATACGCTTAAAATCGTTACTCGTATCCTTATCTCCGTTTATCGTATCCCCGTCTATCTCATTCCAGCCAAGATTCAAGTCTGCCGTAATCTCAATCACTTTAATTTTACCGTTTCTGGCATTATAAAGAGCAGTGTCAAGTTCCTTTGGAGTAGAAACCTTAACATAAGCTTCGGCATTGCTTTCATCAACCGCACCTCCGCCTGTAATCTTGTCATATCCAAATCCCGTAAGATTAAACTTAGAGTTTTCCGACGGTATATCATCGCTTGTCGTAACTTCCGTACTAATTTCCGTAGTACCTTCAGTAGGTTTATCATCTCCTCCGGCGGCGTTGGAGTAAACCTCAATTTTATAAATATTAACTCCTCCGTCTTCTGAATAAATATATAAAGTAGTTTCATTTTCTGCCTTATATTTAAATTCAGCCATATAAAGCTTATCACCGCCAAGTTTTTCTGAAACTTGTTTATTAGAGTCTGCGCCATCGCTTAATGAAACGCTCCTTGGGGTACTTGAAGCACTGCTCATAGCAAGAACTTTGACAGTTACGTCTCCATTTACGTTAAACGCTACAGCCCTTTTAGTAATGTCACCTTTTCCTCCAAGTTTTATTCTTTTTGAAAAACTTTCCTTAGAACCGTCATCATACTCAAACGTCTTATTATTAGCGTCAATCGCTACGCTGCCTCCGCCTTTGATAGTAAACTCTCCGCACACTTTTTCTTCATTTTCAGGAATAGCGGTAACCTCTTCTAAGTCGCTGGCGTTTAAAGACGAAATAAGCTTTTGTTCATTTGAAGCTTCCGTTGTTGTTTCAACACTTGATTCCTCCTCAGTGCTTGTTTCAGCTTCTGTACTTGTTTCTGTCTTGGTATTTGTTTCAGCCTCAGTGCTTGTTTCTGTTTTAGTATTTGCCTCAGTCTCAGTACTTGTTTCACTTTCTGTACTTGTTTCCGTTTTGGTATTTGTTTCAGCCTCAGTGCTTGTTTCCGTTCCATTACCCTTTTCAGTAGTCATTTCCGTAGTTGAACTATCGTCTTCCCCATTATAAGGAATAAACTCAAAAGAGTTATTCAAAACTTTTTGAAGTATAGCGGAAGCGTCGTCAACAGATGGAACTTTCTTTCCCGTAACCTGTGAAAGCTCCGTTTGCTCGTCAGTAAGCTGAAATTTTCCAAGCACGGCATTCAATACAACAGAAGCGTCCGCCGCGGTCAAACTGCCGTCCATATCAACATCACCAAGTTTTTTTACATCATCCAAAGTATGTATGCCTTCGGCAAAAGAAAAAACTGAACCGCTTAAACACAATGCGATACAAAGCATAAGTGATAAAAATTTTCTAAAACCATTTTTACAATAAATCATCTAACACCTTTCCTTTCATTAATAATTTTAAGGAAACATCGCACAAATGGTATTAAAAATAATTTTTTTAATTTGTCAGTATTTCCTTAATATGTTATCAAATTTATTATACTTATATATCGGAGTTTTTGCAATAATAATTTAGCTGATTTAGTACAATTTTTTCAAGAAAATCACAATAAAGAATATAAGTTGTATTTTCGGTATAATATAACCAAATAGACTTCCTTCAAAAACTAAGCAATTATATAGGAAATATTCTTTTACACTTTTGGTATTACTGTAAAATTTTGAAATAAGTCCATTGTAATTAATAAATACCTATGATATACTTTTAATAAAATAATAACACCGGAGGTAATTTATGTACAATACAGAAGAGGAACAAGAAAGGGTCATATTAGTAGGAATAGACTTTGACAAAAACGACCTTAACGCTGAAAGCTGTCTTGACGAACTGGAAGAACTTGCCAAAACAGCGGGAGCGGTATGCGTAGGAAAAATGATTCAAAAAAGGGAAGGAATCCATAGAGCCCACTATTTAGGAAAAGGAAAACTTGAGGAATTAAAAGCGTATATAAGCGAAACCAACGCTACCGGAATAATATGCGACGATGAATTGACGGCAACACAAATAAGAAATATGGAAAAAATCTTAAACACAAAAATAATGAACCGAACTCTCTTAATTCTTGATATTTTCGCGTCAAGGGCAAATTCAGCGGAAGGCAAAGTTCAAGTAGAGCTCGCTCAGCTCAAATATAGCCTTTCACACCTAGCAGGTCAAGGAAAATCGTTAAGCCGGCTTGGAGGAGGAATAGGAACGAGAGGCCCCGGAGAGAAAAAACTCGAAACAGACCGCCGAAACATAGCGGACAGAATATCAGAATTAAATAAAGAATTAAAAGAAATAGAAAAACGCCGTCAAATAATAAGAGAAAAACGTATCAAAAACAAAATTCCCATAATAGCCTTAGCAGGATACACCAACGCCGGAAAATCAACATTAATGAACACCCTCACAAACGCTGGAGTTCTTGCCGAAGACAAACTTTTCGCCACTCTAGACACCACCACAAGAAAAATAAAACTTCCCTCTGGAGCGGAATATCTTTTTACAGATACAGTTGGATTTATACAAAAACTTCCGCATCATCTCATAAAAGCATTCAGAGCGACACTCGAGGAAGTAAAATACGCCGATATAATACTTCACATAGTAGACGCTTCAAATCCAATAAGAGAACAGCACATAAAAATTGTATACGAAACATTAAAAGATTTGGGCTGTGAGGAAAAACCTGTAATAACCGTATTTAACAAAACAGATAAAGCCGAAGCGGAAACGCCTTTTCCAAAAGACCCGCGCGCTTTAAGCACACAAGCGATTTCAGCAAAATACGAAAAAGGAATTTCAGAACTTTTAGAAAAAACGGAAGAAATAATAAAAGGTTTCAAAAAACTTATACAAATCACAATTCCATATAACAAAGGTTCATTAATAAATTTCATACACGGAAACTGCGAAATTGTCGAATCTGACAACAAACCCGAAGGTTTTTTCTTCAAAATATACGCCAACTCAGAAGCGTTTAACCGTCTAAAAGATTACATTACAGATTAAATAACACATCAAAATCATAAACTGTAGTGAAAGAACTTGAATAACGGTAAAAAAATATTTTACATCCGCTTGCGGCAAAAGTCGGTAAGCGAATTGTGAAGCACTTCGCAGACTTTTGAGTAAAGGAAATACCGCATAATTCAAAAATAAAAATAATTTTTTAAAAAAATTGAAGTGATAGTGTTATTTTTCTTGAAAAATGACACGATAACGGAAATTTTAACTTTAAAAAATTATTTTTAATATCCTTTGTGCGGTGTTTCCTAAAATAATTTTTTTTACTTCTTTTTAAGTTCTTTCACTATATTCATAATTTTATTAAAATAAAATAATATAGTTGAAATTTTTAATTATTTTTTGTAAAATGTATATATAAGAAACAGCTGATTTATAGTAAAACAATAAAAGAATGAATAATAAAACTTTATAAACCACACATATATTAAACAATTCTTCTATTGTTTTGAACAAAAATTTTGCGAATTGCTATAATCGCCTAATAATATCAGCGTTCTCACAACCGACTTTTAAGAAAACCTTTTCACCTATATCAAAACAATAAAATAATGCCTTTGACAAATTATAAAAAATGATATATTCAATCATTATTTTGTTGTTTTGCTTTGAAAATTTTGCGTATTACTATATATCAAAACTAATATTTGATGAATTGGTATTCTTAACTTGCTGAAAGGAGTAGTCAAAATGAAAAAGGTAATGAATCAATCCTCAATGACGCTGATTTTAAACGGCGTTTCAATTGCCGCAATGCTAATTATGATTATCTCGCTGTTTATTTACAGCAATGTAAACCGACGTCTTAACGAATCAAATGAAGAACGATTTGAACTAACTTATAACGCTAATAAGTTTATGAATGCTTCCTCTTATTTGACAAACGAAGTTCGGGCGTTTTCCGCCACAGGAAATCAAACCCACTACGATAACTATTGGAATGAGGTCAACACGGCAAAAAACCGTGATATCGGAGTGGCGGCAATGCAAGAAATCGGAATTACCCCGTCAGAACAATCTATGATTGACGATATGTACTCTCTTTCCAACTCTCTTGTTCCTCTTGAGGAAGAGGCGATGGAAAATGTACAAAAGGGAGATATGAGCAAAGCCATCGACTATGTATATGGTGATGATTACAACTCAACAATAGCAGAAATCAACTCATTAAAAGAACAGTTTGTAGAAAATCTAAATCAAAGAACTCTTGATGATGTAAACTCACTGTTAAGCGGTTCCAACTATTTAAGAATTATAATGATTCTTTCTATAATTATAGTAGTAGCTATACAGCTTTTTAATATGCTTTTTGTAAGAAAAAAGCTTTTGTCCCCAGTAATTGAGGTAAAAGACCAAATGGTTGAGATTTCTCAAGGAAATCTTTCAGCAAATTTTCATCTTGAGGCGGACACATCAGAAATAGGACTGCTTGTAGGGTCCATTCACGAAACCAAGCGAGAGCTAAAAAAATATATCAAAGATATAGACTTCAAGCTTGCTCAAATGGCTGACGGCAATATGAATTTCACTGTAGGAAACGACTATAGAGGGGAATTTCTTCCAATTCAAAAAGCAATGCGGCAAATTCTCAGCGCTCTCAATAAAGCCCTTTCCGGCATCAACATAACAGCGGAGCAATTATCAGCGGAATCAGAAAGAATGGCAGAAAACGCCGAAATTCTCTCAAACAACGCCATAGAACAAGCCTCCGTAGTACAAGAACTTTCAGAAGACATACAAGAAATATACGACCGAGTAAACCGCACGTCAGAAGAAGCGGAAAACGCTAAAAATTGTTCTGCCAAATCAGTAAAACAACTTCACGGGTGCAGCGATAAAATAGACGAATTAACCTCCGCTATGGATGATATATCAAAATCTTCTGAAGAAATCGAAGGAATAATAAAGGCAATTGAAGATATCTCTGTTCAAACAAATCTTCTGGCGTTAAACGCGGCAATAGAGGCAGTACGTGCCGGAGAAGCCGGAAAAGGTTTTGCGGTAGTAGCGGACGAAGTTCAGAGTCTAGCAAATAAAAGTTCAGAATCCGCTAAAAATATAACAGGACTTATAAAAAACTCAATGCAGTTAATTAAATATGGTTCATCTTTATCAACTGATGCGACTAACGCTATTTTTGAAGTAGTAGCAAGCGCCGAGGAATCCACAAAAATGATGGAAAGAATAGCGGAATCAGCGTCACACCAGGCAAACTCTCTAAAAAAACTCACAAATGGTATGGAACAAATATCAAATGTTGTTCAAACCAACGCCAAAACCGCGGAAGAATCAGCGGAATCCGCGAGGGAACTTTCCAATCAGGCAGACCATTTAAAAGAATCCGTTCAAAGATTTCAACTTAGAGAACAACGCTAATTAACATAGCTTCAAGTCAAAGACTATTCGTATTTTTATTTCATAAAAATACTTAAGAGACAAGTAACTTACTCAGCCGAATAAAAATAAAGCCGACGAAATATAATTTCGCCGGCTTTATTTTTATTCTTGCTTTTATTCATTTTGACAGTCTCAAACAGCTTGTCGCTCCACAGATTTCATATTGTCCATAGGCTTTATAATATTATTATAAACCCTGAAAATAAATATTGTACTAAAAATAACGCTGGCTATCTCGGCAAGAGGAAAAGCAAACCATATAAGGTCAACATTAC
Organism: uncultured Eubacteriaceae bacterium; assembly: GCA_948441255.1. Classification (GTDB taxonomy): domain Bacteria; phylum Bacillota; class Clostridia; order Lachnospirales; family CAG-274; genus MGBC114079. The sequence goes on from CAOJPS010000002.1 coordinate 32,364, forward strand.
TTCCCTCGCAGAAAAGAGAAAGCACATAAGCGGCTGGCAACAAAACAACAAGCTGACGTATTACAGAAATAATAAGGCTTAAAACACCCCTTCCAAAAGCTTGAAACACCGAACCCATTATTATACCAAATCCCGCCGGAATAAAGCTTAAGCTTATAGTTTTAAGAGCTGTAATACCCATATCTTTCATTTCCGCGGAAGCGTCAAATATATCAAGAAGCTCACCAGCGAAAAACTGAAATATTATAAATCCAACAATCATTATAGATATGGCATAAATAACTGAAAGTTTTATTGTTTTTATAATTCTGTCTTTTTTAACAGCACCATAATTATATGCTACTATAGGAATCATACCGTTGTTCATTCCGAAAATCGGCATAAATATAAAACTTTGAAGCTTAAAATACACTCCAAACACAGCGACAGCGGTCAATGAAAATCCTGTAAGTATTTTATTAACACCAAAAACCATTATCGACCCTATAGACATCATAAGTATAGATGGAACACCGACAGCAAAAATAATCTTTATTGTTTCAAAGTGAGGTCTAAATCTTTTAAGTCTAAGTTTAATTTCCTTGTTTTTAGTTAAGTTAAAATAAATAGCAAGAGCCATAGCGCAAGCCTGACCGATTATAGTAGCCAAAGCCGCTCCCGCAACTCCAAGTTTAGGAAAACCAAGATACCCAAAAATAAGAATTGGGTCTAAAATTATATTTATTATAGCGCCCATACCCTGAGTTATCATAGTATAAAATGTTTTTCCCGTAGACTGAAGAAGCCTTTCAAAAGTCATCTGACAGAAAAGAGCGACAGAAAATGTAGAGCAAATGGTAAGATAATCCACACCATATCCTATAACATCTTCATTTCCTGGAGCTTGACTTTCAAAAAACATTCTAACAAAAAACAGTCCAAAAATAATAAAAATAATGGAACTTACAAGCACAAGAAAAATACCATTCGCGGCGGCACGATTTACATTCCTCATATTATTTTCGCCAAGACTTCTCGAAAGATAAGCGTTCATACCAACTCCAATACCAGAACCTATGGCAATCATAAACGTCTGAACAGGAAATGCCAAAGAAACAGCTGAAAGAGCGTCTTCGCTTATCTTCGCCACAAACATACTGTCAACAATATTATAAAGAGCCTGCACAAGCATAGAAGCCATCATAGGAAGCGCCATAGACAGCAAAAGCTTATTAACTGGCATAATACCCATTTTATTTTGTGATTGTTCTGACAAATCAATAACCTCCTTTAACGATATCATAACATAAAAATCTACTTTTAGAAAATTCATCAAAAAAATATTCCGCAAAAAAATAAAACCTTTGTAAAATATTAAATTAACGGTTTAATTCAGTAAAAAAAGCCTGCTATTATTTATAAAATCCTGATTAATTAAGGAAACACCGCACAAAGAGGAAATAAAAATAATTTTGCGAAAAAATACGCTCCAAGCAGTTTTAAAAACCTGCGCTTCCGCTAAATTTTTTTGCCACTCACGCTGAAATTATTTTTATTTTTTAATTATGCGATATTTCCTTAAATTATACGAAGAAAAAATACATATGTTTAACAAAAAAATCATAATTCAGCAGTTTTTTTCTTTTTCACGCTTTCACGCCTTTTTCTAAAAAAATCACTCATTAAATCACCGCACATTTCACCCATAACACCCTCTGTTATCTCAACCTGGTGATTAAGTCCGTCACAATTCAAAACATTCAAAACAGAACCGCCGCAACCCGCCTTTTTATTGCGTGCGCCAAACACCACCTCTTTTATTCTTGCCTGAACAATCGCTCCAGCACACATAGGGCAGGGTTCAACAGTAACAAACAAAACGCATTCCTCAAGACGCCAATCTCCCATAACCCCACAGGCTGTGTTTATAGCCTCAATTTCAGCGTGAAACAACGAGTTTTTTCCGCTGTTTCGTTTATTATAACCTTTTCCTATTATCTTGCCGTTATAAACTATAACACAGCCAATGGGCACTTCATCAATATCATAAGCTAGTTTTGCTTGTTCATAAGCTTTTCGCATATAATAATTATAATCCATAATATCTCTCCGAATACAATTTAAAAAGGCATATTTCAAATAACTGAATATGCCTTTTACTGTTATAAAAAAACGCTTATAAACTCAAAAACTCATCGGCCAAATAATTATTATTTCTCAACAGGGAATAAATAATCGCCGTTTCCTACCGCTTTTCTCAAAATCATAGCCACATCTTCAGCGGTAAAGTTTTTCTCTGTTCCGTTTTTATCTTTAATCTGAGCGTTAGCGAAACCTTCTTCCGTTATAGTTTTTGCCTGTTCAGAATTAGGATTAAGTACATAAGCTAATAAAGTAGCGGCGTCATCTACATCCACAACACCATTATTGGTAACATCACCATACAAAATAGTAACCTCACCATTTTCAAAAACAATAGCGGCATATTCAGGGTTTTCAATATTACTTCCGCCAATACGAACAAAATATCTTCCATTTTCAGTATTAACACCGTCAGCAAAAGCAAAATCAAAGCTATAATCTCCGCTTGAGTTAATATTCACATCATCTTTCTGGTCAATATAAACAATATTATTTACGTCATACTCTTTATCAGCGTTAGCGTCAGTGCTTGCTCCCGTAGACATAACAGTAATAATCTGAGAACCGGTAGTTCCAGTAACCTTTGCGGAAACATCAACTTTCTGAGTTGTTTTATTATATTTCGCTGTTTTTATTTCTATAGAGCCATTATCAGCGGCATAAACTCCGACACAGCTAAAAGTAAGCATAACACCCGCAAGCAGGGCAGAAATCATTTTCTTCATAATCATTTAATCCTCCATTCTAAAATCAATAGTCCTTTTTCACCGAATTAAGGCTTACTGTTAGTATAACATACCAAAACATAGTTGTCAAACCTAATATTTTATCTTCTCAAAAAGCAGTTTCTCTTCAAAAAAGCAATATAAAAACCTTGGGCGTTGCCCAAGCCCACAAACTTTTTGAAAAAAGTTTGACAAAAACTTTTGTGCGAAACTACGTTTCGCTGTATAAAAAATCGCGGCAAAACCACCGCCGCGATTTTTTTCAGCAAAGCAATAACTTTGCGTTATGGGTCAAGGGACTAGTCCCTTGCAGCACGGAAATTGATTTCCATAGCGCCGACCGCACTTCTTTGCGTCACATATTGAAAAAAGTTTGACAAAAACTTTTGTTCGAAACTACGTTTCGATAGAAAAAGGTTTCAAAAAATTAAAAATATTAAAAAATTTCAAATCAGTTTTATTCGTTCATATTATTTCTAGTAATTATTCTTTCTTCTCTCGTTCCATTTCCATAGTCAATCCAAAGATACTTATAATCTTCGTTTCTTTTAACTTTTATCATTTTAAATTTATCATCTTTTCTACCATTAACTACTATTTTCTTTCCACTACTTCCTTTTAATTCCATACTGATTTCTTCCCACTCATTTAAACTTTCCTTTATTTCTTCTACTATTTTAAAATTTGGTGTGTAAAAATTTGCCAATTTCTGTTTTTCCATTGTTATTCCTCCTAAAAATTGTTATAAATTTAATTAAGTGCAAGTCACCTCAACGATAAAAATCGTAAAGGTGACCGCGAATTGCTTTAACTAAAAATTACATCATACCCATTCCAGGAGCGCCTGCCGGCATAGCCGGTTCATTTTCTTTAGGTTCAGCGACAACAGCTTCTGTAGTAAGCAAAGTAGAAGCCACACTGGTAGCGTTCAACAAAGCGCTCTTTGTAACCTTAGCAGGGTCAAGTATACCGCCCTCAATCATATTCATATACTCACCGGTAAGAGCGTTAAATCCAAAAGTATTTTCAGAATGATTTTTAACCTCATTCACAACAACAGCACCCTCAAGCCCAGCGTTGCTGACAATCTGACAAAGAGGAGATTCCAAAGCCTTGCATATAATAGCGGCGCCTGTTTTCTCATCACCCTCAAGGCTGTCCACAACATTCTGAACATCAGGAATACAATGAATATAAGCTGAACCGCCTCCGCTTATAATACCTTCCTCAACAGCGGCGCGTGTAGCGGCCAAAGCGTCTTCCATACGAAGTTTCTTTTCTTTAAGTTCAGTTTCGGTAGCCGCTCCAACTTTAATAACAGCGACACCGCCAACAAGTTTAGCGAGTCTTTCCTGAAGTTTTTCCTTATCAAAATCAGAAGTAGTAACATTAATAGTTTCTTTAATCTGATTCACTCTGGCTGATATAGCGTCTTTATCTCCAGCGCCGTCAACAATAATAGTATTTTCTTTAGAAACCTTAACAGTTTTAGCGTGACCAAGCAAATCAACAGTAGTTTCTTTAAGGTCATAGCCAAGTTCTTCCGAAACAACTGTTCCGCCTGTCAAAATAGCGATATCCTGAAGCATTTCTTTTCTTCTGTCACCAAATCCCGGAGCCTTAACAGCAACGCAGGTAAATGTTCCTCTAAGTTTATTAACAATAAGAGTAGTCAATGCTTCTCCCTCAATATCCTCAGCGATAATCAAAAGTTTTTTGCCTTCCTGAACAATCTGCTCCAAAACAGGAAGAATATCTTGAATATTTGAGATTTTTTTATCTGTAATAAGAATATAAGGGTCATCAAGTTCAGCGACCATTTTTTCCATATCAGTAGACATATAAGCTGAAAGATATCCACGGTCAAACTGCATACCTTTAACAAGTTCAAGTTCAGTATTCATAGTTTTTGATTCCTCAACAGTAATAACACCGTCATTGGATATCTTTTCCATAGCGTCCGCAATCATATTTCCAACTTCCTCGTCAGAAGCTGAAATAGCCGCGACTTTAGCGATATGATTTTTTCCGTCAACTTTCTGGCTCATACCTTTAATAGCCTCAACAGCGGCATTTGTTGCCTTAGACATACCTTTTCTGAGTATAATAGGATTTGCGCCGGCTGTAATATTTTTAAGTCCCTCGCTAATCATAGCCTGAGCCAAAACAGTAGCGGTAGTAGTACCGTCACCAGCTATATCGTTTGTTTTTGTAGCAACTTATTTAACAATCTGAGCGCCCATATTCTCAAATGGGTCTTCAAGTTCAATATCCTTAGCGATAGTAACTCCGTCATTTGTAATCAATGGAGAACCAAATTTTTTATCCAAGACAACGTTTCTTCCCTTTGGTCCCAATGTAACCTTAACAGTATCCGCAAGCTTATTAACTCCAGCTTCCAAAGCCGTTCTTGCCTCAATGCCATATTTAATTTCCTTTGCCATTTTATATCTGCCTCCTGAATTAAAATATCAATTTAAAATAAAGATTTAATTATTCAACAATAGCCAAAATATCGCTTTCTTTAACGATAATATATTCTGTACCGTCAATTTTAACCTCTGTACCAGCATATTTTGAGTAAATAACATTATCCCCAACCGAAACCTGCATAGGAACAACTTTTCCGTCAACTGTCGCTCCAGGTCCCACAGCAATAACTTCAGCTTCCTGAGGTTTTTCTTTTGACTGTCCAGGCAATACAATACCCGATTTTGTTTTTTCTTCCGCTTCCAATTGTTTAATAACAACTCTGTCACCCAAAGGTTTAAGTTTCATCTTAAATTACCTCCCAATAGTATTTAAATTGTAAATTCACTATCTTTCAATTTTGTTAGCACTCACCTCACAAGAGTGCTAATTACAAATAATATATTAGAATAACGCCGATATTTATGCAATGCCACAAAACCGCCGTTTCAAGCGATTTAAAAGCAAAATCCTCCAATTATCTTCCAATATCTCCGCATATCACCCATTTACTAAAAATTTCAAAATCTGTTTTATCAAATTATGCGGTATTGCCTTAGCAAAGCGAATGCTTTGCGTTATGGGTCAAGGGACTGGTCCCTTGCAGGGTGTGGGACAGCGTCCCACGGTTTTAATTTTTAAATATAATTTACTTAGCACCTATTTTAAACATTCTAGCGTAATGAAAAAGATATTGCTGAGCAAATCCGGCATACTCTCCAAATTTTTCTTCAGCAAAAGAGTGAATATCTTTAATTTTAGTATCAGCGCCGTCAAAATAAAAATACTCCATTACTCTTTTAACCCATACATCAGTAGGAAAAGTTTCTCTTCTTCCCATAGAAAAAAGCATTACACAATCTGAAACTTTCTCTCCCACTCCTTTAATCTCCATAAGTTTCTCTCTAACTCCAGATGTTGAAACTTCCCTAAGCTTCTCAAAATCCACATTTCCAGACTTCACATTTTTAATAGCGTCAATAATATACTTTGCCCTAAACCCGGTTTTACAGCTCATAAGTTCTTTCTCGTCTGCCTTTTCAATTTGTTTCAAAGAAGGAAAAAGAAAATAATCTCCCAAAGCGGTCCCATACCTTTCCGAAATATTTCTTATAACTTGTTTAATCATAGGGATACGGTTGTTCTGTGAAATTATAAAAGAAATCAGGCATTCCCAAGGTTCTTGATTTAAAATCCTTATTCCAGGAGCAAAGTCAACAGCTTTTTTCAAAATATTATCTTTTTTAGACAATATATTTTTTATTTCAATATAATCCCTTCCAAGGTCAAAATAATTTATCCAAATATTTTCAAATTCTTCTCTCAAACAGGGATAAAACTCAATTTTTTCCTCAAACTGAGTTATATGAAGAACCCTCGAACAGGCAATTATAACATATTCTCTCTCCCCAAGTTTATTAAATCGAAAACACTGTCCGCATTCAAGAGTCTGTTCCACGTCAAAGCTATCAAAATCTTCCAATACAATTTTATCATCTTCTTCATAATATTTCATTTTTTTATTCCTTTCTCTCTTTTAATATGATATAATAATATGGCTAATAAATCGCCAAGGAGGTATTTTTTTGAAAGAACATATATATACGATTCCAGTCATAGACGCCTTTAATGATAAAGGAGAATGTCCTTTCTGCAATATGTACAAAAAACTCGAGGAAGAATCGGTGGATTATATTTTAGGTCCAGCGTATATGACAGACACAATACGTCTTGAAACAGACAAAACAGGTTTTTGCAAACACCACATAAAACAAATGTACAAAAACCAAAATAGACTTGGAGTAGCGCTTATGCTGCACACTCATCTAAAAAAAATCAATTCCGATTTAGAAACAGAATCACAATCTTTCACCGCTCAAAAAGCAAAAAGAGCGTTTTTCAAAAAAAACGCCGAAACAAACAATAACATTTCCTCGTATCTAAATAATATAACAAATTCGTGTTACGTTTGCAACAGAATAACCGAAACTTTTGAGCGATATATAGATACTTTCTTTTATATGTGGGAAAATAAGCCTGAAATAAAAGATTATATAAAAAATTCAAAAGGATTTTGTCTTGAACATTTTTCTCTTTTGCTCGAAAAGGGAGAAAAAGAACTTTCTAAAAGCAATTACACCGAATTTTGCGGTATAATACTGCCTTTAGAAAAAGAAAACTTAAAAAGGCTTGAAGATGAAATCGAATGGTTTATAAACAAATTTGACTATAAATATAAAGACGAGCCTTGGAAAACCTCAAAAGACGCTCTTCCCAGAGCAATAGAAAAAATAATATCAACAATCATTGAGGAGGAAGAAAATGTCTGAAGCGTTTAAAAAAATGCCGTTTAAAAAAAAATTAGAACATATATGGGAATATTACAGAGTAAACATTTTTTTATCTGTAGCGGCAATTTTACTCGCGGGCTCGCTGATAAATGCCGTATTTATAAACCCTGCCCCAAAAACCTATGTCGGAGTAGCCTTTTATGACAACTATGTCAACTCTGAAATTATAGAAACGCTAACCTCCGAATTTACAAAAAAATTTGTACCAAAAGAGGAAAATCTTCAAGTAAAATTTTCCTCATACTATGAGGTAGAATCCGACCCGACAGTAGCGGTGGATATGGCTCAAAAATTTGAGATGCTTCTCTATGCCAAAGAACTTGATATAATAATAACCGGAAAAAACGAAAAAACAGGAATAAACTACTTTTCTGGTTTCGCCAAACAAGGAATTATCGCTCCTTTAGACAAAATATACACAAAAGAAGAACTCTCCGAATTTGAGGAAAAAGGACTTTTATTATACTGCGAAGACGCGGAGGGAAACAAAAAACCCTTTGGCGTCAGCACAAAAAACACTTCGTCAATTTTAAGAGATTACGGAGGATTCGACCAGGGAAAAAAATATATAGGAATCTCAAATACAACAGAAAAAGCCGATAAGGCAAAACAAATACTAAAAGCTCTTTCAGAGTGATTTCAAGGAAACACCGCACAAAGAGGAAATAAAAATAATTTTTCAAAAAATCTTGTATTCTTAAATAACGTGATATAAAATAATATACAGAATCCCAAATTTTTAAAATAACTTAATATTTTGGAGGAAAAACAAACTATGAGTAAAAAATATAACTATAAAGAAATCGAAAAAAAATGGCGAAAAAACTGGGAAATCAATCCTGTAAATCCATCCGATACAGATAAACCCAAATACTACTGCCTTGATATGTTTCCATATCCGTCAGCAAACGGACTTCACGTAGGACATTGGCGCGGCTATGTTTTAAGCGATGTTATAAGCAGATATAAAATTATGCAGGGTTTTGAGGTACTCCACCCAATGGGCTGGGACGCTTTTGGGCTTCCAGCGGAAAACTATGCCATAAAAACCGGAACACACCCGTCAGTCGCCACAAAAAACAGCATAGCCAACGTAAAAAGACAGCTTCACGAAATAAGCGCCGTATACGATTGGTCAAAGGAAGTCAACACCACCGACCCAAAATACTATAAATGGACTCAGTGGATATTTATACAAATGTTCAAAAACGGACTTGCCTACGAAAAAGAAATGCCTCTCAACTGGTGCGATAACTGTAAAGCTGTTCTGGCAAACGAGGAAGCGACAAACGGAGTATGCGACAGATGCGGTTCAACAGTAACAAAGAAAAATCTCCGTCAGTGGATGCTGAAAATCACAAAATACGCCGAACGTCTTTTAACCGACCTCAAAAAACTTGACTGGCCCGAAAAAGTAAAGAAAATGCAGTCCGACTGGATAGGAAAAAGCTATGGAGCGGAAGTTGACTTCAAGGTCGACGGCACAGACAAAGCCATTAAAGTATACACAACAAGACCAGACACACTGTATGGAGCCACATTTATGGTGCTTGCTCCCGAACACCCAATAATAAAAGAAATAACAACCGAAGATAATAAAGACGCTATGGAGAAATATATTTTTGACGCAAGCACAAAATCTTCTGTAGACCGAATGACAGACAAAGAAAAAACCGGCGTATTCACAGGCTCATACGGAATCAATCCTTTAAATAACGCCAAAGCGCCTATATGGGTATCAGATTATGTCCTTTCCGATTACGGAACAGGAGCTATTATGTGTGTTCCCGCCCACGATGACCGTGACTTTGAGTTCGCTAAAAAATTCAATCTCCCTATTATACAGGTTATAAAAAAAGAAGGAGAACCTCTTGCCGAACTTACCGAAGCTTATACCGAAAGCGGTGTAATGGTAAACTCAGGAGAACTCGACGGTATGCCTTCCGAAAAAGCGAAAAAAGAAATGCCCGAATTTCTCGAAAAGAATAATATTGGAAAGAAAACAGTAAACTATAAACTCCGTGACTGGGTATTTTCAAGACAAAGATACTGGGGAGAACCAATTCCTCTTGTTCACTGCGAAAAATGCGGAACCGTTCCCGTCCCTGAAAGCGAACTTCCGGTAGAACTTCCCAACGTAGAATCCTATCAGCCAACAAGCACAGGAGAATCTCCTCTGTCAGCGATTGACGAATGGGTAAACACCACCTGCCCAAACTGCGGAGGCCCCGCTAAAAGAGAAACAAACACAATGCCTCAATGGGCAGGTTCTTCTTGGTATTATCTTCGTTATTGTGATGTAAATAATGATAAAGAACTCGCAAGCAAAGAAGCGCTCAAAAAATGGCTTCCGGTAGATATGTACGTAGGCGGAATAGAACACGCTGTTCTTCATCTTCTCTACGCTAGATTTTATACAAAATTCCTTTATGATATAGGCGTTGTAGACTTTGACGAACCATTTCTTAGACTGTTCAATCAGGGAATGATTAACAAAAACGGCGCTAAAATGAGCAAATCAAAAGGAAATGTAGTATCTCCCGATGAACTTGTTGAGAAATACGGCTGTGATTCTCTCCGAATGTACGAACTTTTCGTAGGTCCTCCCGAGGTAGATTCCGAATGGGACGACAGCGGAATAGACGGTGTATTCAGATATCTCAATAAAGCCTGGAAATTTGTTGACGAATATAAAGATAAATTCATAAAACCCACAAAAGAGCTTGAACAGCTTCGCCACAAAATGATTTATGAAATAACAAACCGACTTGAAGCGCTGACCTTAAACACTGTAGTCAGCGGCTTTATGGAATTTACCAACAAAATTTCCGCCAAAGCCAAAGAACTTGGAGGAGTTGACAAAGAAACAGTCGAAACAATTATAACACTCCTTGCTCCCTTCGCTCCTCACATAGCGGAAGAAATGTGGGAATCAATCGGAAATACTGAAAGCGTATTCAAACAAAGCTGGCCCAAATATGATGAAAACAAAATGAAAGAAGATACAATTGAGATTGCCGTACAAATAAACGGAAAATTCAGAGAAAGCCTTTCAATCTCCGCCGACGAGGGCAAAGAAAAAGCAATATCTATCGCCAAAGAAAAACTTGGAACAAGGCTTGATGGATTAAACATCATAAAAGAAATATATGTTCCCGGAAAAATCATAAACATAGTGGCAAAATAAAGCACTCCTTCTTATAGTCAATCAACTTAAAAAATGAAAAAGTTCGGCGGACAAAAATCCTTTTCGCTGTGTTATCGTCGGTCGGCATAGGCTTCGGCTATGCTCTCCCTCCGCTGCCTTGCGAAAATAATTTTTGTCTCGTCTCCTTTTTTCCATTTTCAAGTTGATTGACTATAATGCGTTTAAAATAAACCGCGGGACGCTGTTACTTAAGTGATAACTAAAAAACCTTGGGCGTTGCCCAAACCCACAAACTTTTATGCGAAACTACGTTTCGCTGTAACAAAAAATAGCGGCAAAATCACTGCCGCTATTTTTTGTTTAGCAAAGCGATAGCTTTGCGTTTTAAAGTTTAGGGTCAAGCCCTTTTTAATATGTGCCGCAAAGAAGTGCGGACGGCGTAAGCCGACTTTTGGCTTTGCCAAAAGCACTGACTAGCTTGCAGGGTTGTGGGACAGCGTCCCACGGTTTTAAGGAAACACCGCACAAAGAGGAAATAAAAATAATTTTGCAAAAAAATACGCTTCAAGTGGGTTTAAAAACCCACACTTCCGCTCAATTTTTTTGCCGCTCACGCTAAAATTATTTTTATTTTTGAATTTGTCGGTATTTCCTTAATTTACAATATATAGAACAGCGGTCCCGCTCTTCAGGCAAACCATAAAAAAACAAGTTTTCTCAAAATATCGTTAAGCCCCGCCTTTTCAATTCCCTTTTCAGTAACAACATCACTTCTTCCAACCTCCTTGCCGTCATAATAATAAACTACCTCTCCAACCTTAGTACCAGCGTCAAAAGGTGCTGAAATTCCATCAGAAAGCTGAGGTTTAGCCTCAATTTTAGTCGACGCTCCTTTGGGAACAACAATTTTCACCTCATCTTTAACAATTCCAGAAACAATGTCTTCTTTCCCCTTATATATAAAAACCTCTCCAACTTTAGTATTTTTCTCATTTCCCTTAATTACAGTATAATTAGCAAAACCATAATCAAGCATTTTCATAACCTCTCTAAACCTCACCTTGGGGTCAGGCGCCGCCATAACAACAGCGATAAGTTCCATATCATTTCTTTCGGCGGTACCCGATAAACAATACATAGCGTTGCCTGTAGAACCAGTTTTAAGCCCCGTAGCGCCATTATACCATTTAATAAGTTTATTTGTATTTGTAAGACCAAATTGAGAATCGCCTTTTCTTGTTGTATGAGTAATAGTATCCTGCCACGTTGTAGTATACTTTTTAACATCAGGATATTTTGTGATAAGCTCCCTGCTCATAATAGCTATATCTTTTGCTGACATCATATGTCCATCAGTATCCAGCCCGCAAGCGTTTTTAAATGTTGTATTATTCATACCAAGCTCTTTCGCTTTTTTGTTCATCATTTCAACAAAGCTGTCCTCACTTCCCCCAATATGTTCCGCCATAGCGACAGCGGCGTCATTAGCGGACGCTATAGCGATAGCCTTTGTAAGTTCTGAAACTTTCTGTTTTTCTGTAGGTTCAAGAAAAATCTGAGAACCACCCATACTAGAGGCGTGTTCACTTACAGTAACCATATCATCCCAGCCTATTCTCCCGTCAGAAACGGCGTCATAAATAAGCAAAAGAGTCATAATTTTAGTAACGCTTGCTGGCGCGAGCATTTCATCAGCATTTTTTTGAAAAAGAATATTTCCCGTCAAGGGCTCCATAATAACAGCGGACTTAGCTTCAACCTCAAGCCCAGCGTTTTGAGATTCAGTCTGTTCTTCCCCAAAAACACCCGCTGATAAATTAAAAAATATAAAAAAAGCGGTAAAAAATAAGAATATGTATTTTTTCAATTCAATCCCCCCGAAACAAAATTATGTCGTTCCACAGCAATTCCTTTATAAGGAAATACCGACAAATTAAAAAATTATTTTTATAGTCAACAAACTTGAAAAAAAGCAAAAGGAAGCGAGGGAAAAATTATTTTCGCAAGGCGACAGAATGAGAGCGTAGTCGAAAGCCTACGCCGAATGATAGCAACACAGCAAAAATAATTTTTAACCGCTTAACTTGTTTATTTTTAAGTTTGTTGACTATAATATCCTTTGTGCGGTGTTTCCATAATTGCTGTAAAACCTTTATACTATCACTTTATTACATCAAAAATAAATTTATACCTATGAAAAAGCGAAGTCTGCTATAAAAAAGATAAATTTAACGAATAATTAAAATCTGTCTGTAAATAATAATAAGGCGGATAACTAAAGTACCTTTATACAGTGAAAGAACTTAAAAAGAAGTAAAAAAATTTATTTTACTCAAAAGTCTGCGAAGTGCTTCTCAATTCGCTTACCGACTTTTGCCGCAAGCGGACGTAAAATATTTTTTTACCGTTA
>CAOJPS010000003.1 GCA_948441255.1 uncultured Eubacteriaceae bacterium
GATATTTTCTTCTGCGAAACGTAGTTTCGCTCAAAAGTTCTTTGCTTCTTTCTTTTAAGTAGTGCCGCAAAGAAGTGCGGTCGGCGTTAGCCGATTTTTGGCTTTGCCAAAAACACTGACCAAGAAGTCGGGTTTGGGCTGAAAGCCCAAGGTTTTTCTTAAGTTAGTGCATACGGGGACAGCGTCCCACGGTCTTAAGTTAGTGCATGTGGGGCAAAGTCTGCGGTTTTAATATTTTTATTGAAATTTTTTTGATTTTATGGCATACTATAAAATCGGAGGGAATGGATATGAATGTTGAAATTAGGGCTTATGAGGAAAATGATTTGCGGTATATGATTGAGATATGGAACGAGGTTGTTAGAGAGGGAAATGCTTTTCCTCAGGAAAAATCTTTGGATAGTTTGACGGGCAAAGAGTTTTTTGATTCTCAAACATATGCTGCTGTTGCTGTTTATGATAAAGAGATTTGCGGTTTATACATATTGCATCCTAACAATATTGGCAGATGCGGTCATATATGCAACGCAAGCTATGCGGTTATTTCTGGCAGAAGGGGTTTGAAAATTGGAGAAAAGCTGGTTTTGGACTCACTAATTCAGGGAAAAAGATTTGGTTTTAAAATATTGCAGTTTAATGCTGTTGTGGCAGCGAATATTTCCGCGCGCTGTCTTTATGAGCGCCTTGGATTTATTAGGCTTGGAACAATTCGTAAGGGATTTAGGCTTGAGGACGGGAGATATGAGGATATATGCCCTTATTATAAGGAATTATGAAATTATGTAAACGGTGGGAAATACTGACAAATTCAAAAATTAAGGCAATACCGCATAATTATGATTTCATAGATTTTGACGATATTTCCCATTACTGTGTCAAAACCTCTTATCATAGGCTCCGACTATGTGTACACCGCGAAGAAAAACGCGGACGGCGAAGCCGGCTTTCGCATAGCGAAAGTGTTTGAACTGCGAGCTTTTTCCTTGTACTAAAAAATATAATCTAAAATCTATTTTATCGAATTATGCGGTATTGCTTAAAATAATTTTTATTTTAACGTGAGTTCGATGAAAAATTATAACTAATGGAACCTTTTTCTATCGCAAAAAGGTTCCAAACCTCCAAAAATACTCTTGAAGCATTAAAAACCTTGAGGTTTCACCTCAAACTCCACAAACTTTTTAAAAAAAGTTTGACAAAAATTTTTGTGCGAAACTACGTTTCGCTGAGTTTCACTGTAATTTTTCATCGAACTCATATTTTATTAAGGCAATACCGCAAAATCTGTGAAATTATAATTGCGCGGTATTGCCGTATATATTTATTTTCCTTGTTTTTCAAGATATTCGTTTATTTCGTTTACAAGTTCGTCAGCGTTAAGAGCGTGTACAAAACTTGCTTCCTCAAGAGTTTCTCCTTGGGCTGACGGACAGCCTACGCAGTGCATTCCAGCATTCATAAGAATAGCTATTATTCCTCTGTCTAACGCTATCATATCTGAAATTATCATATCTTTTGTGACTTTAGTCATTTTATTTCCTCCTTATTTCTGTATTATATTCTATATCATTATCTATCCATTCAATGGAGGGATAATATTTAAACAGCGCTTTTCCAAGAATTTTGTCCTCTTTTACATAAGTGTTATCCCAAAAACGAGAATCCCTTGAATTATTTCTGTTATCTCCAAGCATAAAATAGCTGTCTTTGGGAATATTATAGGTTAATTCTTTGTTGGCGCTGCCTTTGCCAAGTAATTTCATAGGTTCTTTTATAAAATCATCATTTAAAGGTGTTTCACTGTCATTTATATATACTTTTGTTTCTCCCATATCATTTAGTTTTATTGTTACTTTTTCTCCGGGAAGTCCTATTATTCTTTTTATGAATAATGTGTCTTCGTCATCAGGATATTTGAAAACTACTATGTCGAAACGTTCAGGGTCGCTGAAAATATAGGATAGTCTTAACGCTACAAGACGGTCTCCCGCGTTTATTGTATTTTCCATCGATTCGGTGGGAACAACGGCGTTTACTATTATAAATGTGGTTATTATAAACGCTAGAATAACAGCCCCCGCTATTGTGAATGTCCAGCTCATTATCTCGTGGAATATTCGATTTTTTTTGCAGGCTTTGTTATCTTCTGAAAGTTCAGATTCTTCCTCTGACAATAATGGAGTGTTGGCTATGTTTGTATCGTTAATATTTATATTTTCTTTTTCGTTGTCTGACATTGTTGTATACCTCGCTTAAATTAATGTGTTTATCAATATATGGAGAGAATTGAACCCTCGTATAGTAATTCCACTTTAAAAGTTACAAAAAAATGATTTTACTTGCACGGGCTGCAAATTGCTTCGCAATTCGCTTACCGCCCAGCAGTGCTTACGCACTCGTAAAATATTTTTTTGTTATAGGAAACACCATATAATTCAAAAATAAAAATAATTTTTTAAAAAAATTGAAGTGATAGTGTTATTTTTCCTAAAAAATGACACGATAACAGAAATTTTAACTTTAAAAAATTATTTTTATTATCATTTGTGCGGTGTTCCCTATATTTCAAATGGAATTACTATAAATTACAGTATACCATAATTGTTAATAAAATAATATAAATTTTTTAACTTTTTTTTAACTTTTCGGTTTTTTTAAAAATTTTTTATATAAACTTTTTGGAAAATATGGTATACTTTAAGGAAATATATTATAGCAGGGAGGATTAATATGTCTTTGGAAAGACAATCTAGAATAAGAAATTTTAGTATAATAGCCCATATAGACCACGGCAAGTCAACTTTGGCTGACAGACTTATTCAAAAATCGGGACTTTTGACTGAAAGAGAAATGCAGGAACAAGTTTTGGACAATATGGAATTGGAGAGAGAAAGAGGTATTACTATTAAAGCTCAGGCGGTCAGACTTATTTATAAGGCTGATGACGGTGAGGAGTATACCCTTAATCTTATTGATACGCCGGGACACGTGGATTTTAACTATGAGGTTTCAAGAAGCCTTGCCGCCTGCGATGGCGCTGTTTTGGTGGTTGACGCCGCCCAGGGAGTGGAGGCTCAGACACTTGCCAATGTATATTTGGCTTTGGATAATGACCTTGAGGTTTTGCCTGTTATTAATAAAATAGATTTGCCAAGCGCTGACCCTGAGAGAGTTAAACAGGAGATTGAGGATATAATAGGGCTTGACGCCGCTTCCGCCCCTCTTATTTCAGCGAAGGCGGATATAAATATTAAAGAGGTTTTTGACAGAGTTATAGCTGATATCCCAGCTCCTTCCGGTGATGAGAGCGCTCCCCTTAAAGCGTTGATTTTTGACAGTTTTTATGACGCTTATAAAGGCGTTATTGTTTTTATGAGAGTTTTTGACGGTTCTCTTAAAAAAGGCACGAAAATAAGATTTATGGCTACGGGCAAGGAATTTGAGGTTGTGGAAGCTGGGGTTTTTGGTCCGGGAAGATTTATTCCCACGGAAGAACTTTTGGCGGGTGACGTTGGATATCTTACGGCAAGTATTAAAAATGTTTCTGATACAAGAATAGGCGATACTATTACAGAAGTTTCAAGACCAGCCAAAGAGGCTCTGCCGGGATATAAAAAGGTTAATCCTATGGTGTACTGCGGTATTTTCCCCTCTGATGGCTCTAAGTATCAAGACCTTAGGGACGCTCTTGAAAAACTTCAGTTAAACGACGCTTCTTTGCAGTTTGAAGCGGAAACCTCTGTCGCTTTGGGGTTTGGCTTTAGATGTGGTTTTTTGGGGCTTCTGCACCTTGAGATTGTTCAGGAAAGACTTGAGAGAGAATATAATCTTGACCTTGTTACTACCGCTCCAAGCGTTATTTATAAAATATATCTTACTAATGGGGAGGTTATGGAACTTTCTAATCCAAGCGATATGCCTGATTTAAGCGTTATAGCTAAAATGGAAGAGCCGGTTGTTAAGGCGGAAATTATTCTTCCAAGCGATTATATTGGCACGGTTATGGAACTTTGTCAGCAAAGAAGAGGAGAATATATTGGTATGGAGTATCTTGAGGAAACAAGAGCTGTTGTTACTTATAATCTGCCTCTTAATGAGATTATTTATGATTTCTTTGACGTGCTTAAATCCCGTACAAGAGGGTACGCTTCTTTTGATTATGAACTTATAGGTTATCAGGAATCTAAGCTTGTTAAGCTGGATATGATGGTTAACCGGGAGGTTGTTGACGCTCTTTCATTTATTGTTCACGAGTCTTCAGCTGTTGAGAGGGGAAGAAAAATCGCTGAGAAACTTAAAAAGGAAATTCCCAGACATCTTTTTGAGATTCCTATTCAGGCGGCTATAGGCAATAAAATTATAGCCAGAGAAACTGTCAGCGCTATGAGAAAAGACGTTTTGGCGAAATGCTACGGCGGCGATATTACAAGAAAGAGAAAACTTCTTGAAAAACAGAAAGAAGGTAAAAAACGTATGCGTCAGATTGGCAATGTGGAAGTTCCTCAGGCGGCTTTTATGAGTGTTTTGAAATTGGATGAGGAATGATATGGGAGAGATTGGCGTTTATATTCATATTCCTTTTTGCGTGAAAAAGTGCCTTTATTGTGATTTTAATTCTTTTTCGGGAAAAGAGGAATATTTTGAGGAATATAAAAATTCTATTGTAAAAGAGATTGAGAAATTTGAAACAGACAGAGAACTGACTGTTAAAACGATTTTTATTGGGGGCGGTACTCCATCTGTTATGCCGGCGGAGTTTATTTGTGATATTTTGAATGCTGTCGGAAACAAATTTAACGCTGACAAAAATTCGGAGATTTCTATAGAGGTTAATCCCGGTACGGCGGATTTTGATAAATTTAAGTCGTATCGGGAAATGGGGATAAACAGAATAAGTGTTGGGGCGCAG
Organism: uncultured Eubacteriaceae bacterium; assembly: GCA_948441255.1. Classification (GTDB taxonomy): domain Bacteria; phylum Bacillota; class Clostridia; order Lachnospirales; family CAG-274; genus MGBC114079. The sequence goes on from CAOJPS010000003.1 coordinate 4,910, forward strand.
TCTTTGGAGGACAGGCTTTTGAAAGTTTTGGGACGTGTTCACAATTCGGAACAGTTTTTTGAGTGTGCTGAATGGGCGAAAAAGGCTGGGTTTTCTAATATTAATTTTGACTTGATGTTCGCTCTGCCTGGTCAGACTTTGGACGAATGGAAGAAAACTTTAAGCGCCGCCGTGAAACTGAACCCGTCCCATTTATCCCTTTACAGCCTTATTGTTGAGGAGGAAACGCCTTTTTTTGAGATGTTTGAAAGCGGAAAATTAAAAAGTGTTTCTGATGATGAGGATAGGGCTATGTATTATTGGGCAAGGGAGTTTTTAAAGGATTTTGGATATTTTCAGTATGAAATTTCCAATTTCGCTAAAAAGGGCTTTGAGTGCCGGCACAATATTACTTATTGGAAAAGAAAAGAGTATTTGGGTTTTGGACTTGGAGCCTGTTCATTTTTTTCTGGGAAAAGATTTCATAATAATTATGACTTGCTTGAATATATTGCTGGAAGTTGGTTTGGAGAGGAAGAAGATTTTTCAAAAAATGACGCTTTTTCTGAGTTTATGTTTCTTGGGCTTAGAATGAATGACGGAATTTCCTTAAAAGAATTTTATGATTATTTTGGTGTGGAACTTGACAGTGTTTTTGGAAATAAAGTTGAGTTATTAATAGAACAAAAACTTTTGGAGGAAAAAAGCGGAAGGATTTGCCTTACAAGAAAAGGTGTTGACCTTTCAAACGCTGTGTTTAGAGAGCTTTTGCTGTAATTGGAGGATAATATTATGAGTTTTAAAAAATTGATTGAGAATGCCGAAAATGGCGTAAAAGACACGTTGGTTAATTATAAAATTGTGCTTATATGGACTTTTATCGCTATGGCTTTGACACATATTTATTTTTTTGTGGGAAGATTTATCAATGAGGATATGTATGCTTATTTGAGAAAAACACCGGCGGAACCTGGTTCGGGAAGATTTTTTTATGGCGATGCTGAATTTACAATTCTTCCTGTTATTATTTTTACAATTATATTTATTGAGTTGGCTGTTTCTGTAACTCTTATACTTAAAATGTTTAAAATTGAAAAGCCTCTTTACGGCGCTATTGTCGGCGCTTTTATGGTGACTTTTCCATCCTGGAGTTATTCTTTTGGCTATATTTTTATGTGGGATTCTTATTCGCTGTCTTTATTGACTGTTGTTTTAGCTGTCTTTATCACTGACAGGTATAAATATGGTTTTTTGCCGGGAGGATTTTTTATAGCCTGCTGTTTATCACTATATCAGTCGTATATAGCCGCAGCCATAACTTTAATTATTATGCTTTTGATAATTGAGCTTATGGAAAAAGATTTTAAAATGGTTGTTAAAAAAGCCGTGGCTTTTTTAGCTCTTGGAGTATTTGGCGTTATATTATATAAACTGGGAATATGGCTGTTTGATATTGAACTTAGTTCTTATAAGGGTTCTGATACAATGGGCGAAATTCCTATTGATATGATTCCGGGACTTATTAAAAGAACATATACTGGATTTATACAATTTTTTACGGGAAACCATTTTGGGGTTAGCGGTATTAGGTTTTTCTATGTACCGGCTTTTTTGGCGGTTGTTTATATTGCCGATATTATATTCGGAATTGTTATGCTTATTGGTATTTTGAGAAAAAAGAAGATAAAAAAATTGAATATAATTTTTACAGCGCTTTGTGCCGCCGCTTTGCCTTTGGCTGTGAATTTTGTCGACTTTATAGGCGTTAAAACGGCGGCTAGCACGCTGAACACATATGCGTTTGTACTTATGTTTATATTACCTATTGTATTATTTGCAAGATACAAAAAGTTATGGGGGGGGGTACAAAACTCCAATAAGTTATTTTTCGCTAAAAGAATATTGATAGTTTTTAGTGTTTTTATAATAGGCTATAATTTTTGGATGAACAACGCTTATTATCAAAAGGCGGAGGTTATTACCGAAAATACTAAAAATTTTGAAAACAGGCTTCTTGGAAGGTTTGAACAGCTTGAGGGATTTACTATTGACACAAAGTTTGCTATTATGGCGGACAATGACTATCTTTTTGGAAAAAACGTGAGAGACCATTGGAGGAATTTTCCGTATATAGCGAACGACCAGGGGAACTATGGGTTTTATGTTACGGGGCTTAGAGATTTGAACAAAGCAAACTATAAAACAAGAAATCTTATGAAAAACCTTTTGGGCGTTGAGTTGAATACCGCTTCTGGTGAGGAGATTGAGGAAATTAAAAAGACTGACGAGTATAAAAATATGGGGGTTTATCCTGCTTTTGACAGTGTTAAAATGATTAACGGTATCGCTGTGGTTAATTTTGATGATAGGAGCAAGGATGAGGAATAGGGAGGATATTATGAGTTAAAAAAAATTGATTGTTGGATTTGAGGATAGGGCAAAAGCGTTTTTTGATAAATACAAAATGGCTATGTTCTGGACCGCTATGATTACGTTTTTTACACATATCTATTTCTTTATGGACAGACTGGAAACGAGGATTCATTATTTCCCTTTAAAGGACAGGTTTCAAGAATCGGTTCGGGAAGATATTTTTATTGGACCGCAGAGTTTGATTTTGTACCTTATATACTTTTTGCCGTAATAATCTTGGAATTACTATTTTCTGTGATTATGGTTCTTTCTATGTTTAGGATAAAGAACAAACTGTATTCGGTTATTATCGCCGCCGCCGCTGCCGCCCTTTTGCCTATGGCATTGAATTTTATTGATTTTATCGGGTTTAAAACAAGTTCGAATGCGCTGAACATTTATGCTGTGGTTATTATTTTTACAGTGCCATTTGTTATAATTGATAGATATACTTATAGAATTATGGGAGGGGGTACAAAAACGCATAAAAGTAATTTCTTTTTTTCAAGAAGAATTCTGACTATTTTAAGCGCTATATTGATTGGGTATAATTTTTGGACTACTAATATGGTATATTTTAAAGCGGATGTTATAAAAACTTTTACTATGAATTTTGAAAACCGCTTATTTTCAAGATTTGAACAGATTGAGGGTTTTACTCTTGATACTCCCATAGCTGTTATTAGCGATGGAAGATATGTTTATGGCAAAGATATAGGAGAAAATTATGATTTATTTCCAAAAATAAAAGGTAACGTTGGCTTTCGTTTTAATATTATGGGTTTGGGAATAAACTCACAAGTGGCAACTATAGACGCTAAAATTTTAATTGAAAACTTACTTGGAATTAGTGTTAATACGGCAACAGAAGAACAGATTGAGGAAATTATGAAAACCGATGAATATAAAAGTATGGGGGTTTATCCAGCCTTTGACAGTGCTAAAATGATTAACGGAGTTGCTGTGATAAATATGTGTGATAAGGAAATAAATTAAGGAGAGAATATTATGGATTTAAAAAAGTTGGCTTTAAATTTTGAGAACAAGGTAAGAGATTTTTTTAACGCACATAAAACAATTATATTTTGGACTGTTGTTTTTACAGTTTTTACGCACATATATTTTTTTATGGGAAGATATGGAAATGAGGATTCTAGATTTTATATTAATGAAACAGTTTCAATTTTTTCTTCGGGAAGATATTTCTATGGTCATACAAAATTTGATTTTGTGCCGATTATAATATTTTTATTACATATTGTTGAGTTGATTTTTTCGGTTCTTGCTGTATTGTCGATGTTTAGAATAAAAAGTAAACTGTATTCTATTATAATCGCGGCGATTATGGTTACATTTCCTGTTTTGGGATATTCTTTTTCATACATTCAAATGTATGATACGTATACTTTGGCACTATTGTTTTCTGTTTTGGCGGTATATTGCGCTGATAGATGGAAATATGGATTTTTTGGCGGGGGAGTACTGTTAGCGTGCGGTTTAGCGTTATATCAGGCGTATATTGAGGTTTCAATGGGCTTTTGTATGGTTATTTTGATTATTGAGTTTATTGAGAATGATATGCGAGATGTTTTTATTAAAGCTTTGAGATTTGCGGCGCTTATAATAATTGGGTTTATAGTGTATAGAGCAGGCATATGGATTTTAGGAATAGAACTTTCAAATTACGCTGGGATTGATTCAATGGGAGTGATACCTATTTCTGAAATTCCGGCTAGGGTAATAAAAGCTTATTCAGATTTTTATGGCTTTTTTACCGCGATTGACTTTAGTGTTCCATCTATGAGTTTTTTCTATATTCCTATACCTGTGTTTGTTGTTTATGTTATATTCGCCCTGTTTTCTTTGAGGATTATTTTAAAGGCAATTAAGGAAAGTAAAGTTAAATTGATAAATAAGGCGGTTATAGTTATTGTTTTTTTGCTTATGCCGTTTATTTTGAATTTTATGGGTTTTGCCGCTTTAAGTATACATTGCTGTATGATGTATTCGTTTGTTATACCCTTTATAATTCCATTTATTTTTATGGATAGATATTTTATGGATAAAGATGTAAATAAGAAAACTTACTCGGGAAATAAATGTTTTTGGGTTAAAAGAGTTATGGTTGTTTTAAGCGCTATAATAATTGGTTATAATTTTTGGACAACTAATCTTCTTTATTTTAAACTGGACGTTTTGAAAACAAATACAGTCAGCTTTTTTACAAGAATGTACTCAAGGTTTGAACAGCTTGAGGGATTTACAGATAAAACCCCTATTGCTTTTATTGTTGATGGCAAAGAGTTTTTGGATAAATCGGTTAATCAAAGTTACGCCGTTTTTCCAAATACAAAAACACTGCTTATGATAAGATATAATGTGATAAGCGGATTTGCGGAGGGAACTCATAAACCGCCTTATTACGCTACGTTTAAAAACTCGGATTTCTTAAAAAATCTTTTGGGGATTATAATACCAAGGGCGAGTACAGAGCAGATTGAGGAAATTAAAAAAACCGACGAATATAAAAGTATGGGGGTTTATCCCGATTATGACAGCGTTAAAATGATTAACGGTATCGCTGTGGCTAATTTTATTGACAACGGAAATGATGGATGATTTAATATATATTTGCAAATTTTATTTATGTGGTGTATAATAAAAAATTATTTGACTAATTTTAGGAGGATTGATATAAATGGCAAAAGAAAAATTTTATATTACCACGCCTATTTACTATCCAAGCGATAAGCTTCATATTGGACATTCTTACTGTACCGTGGCCACTGACACTATGGCAAGGTATAAGAGAATGAGAGGTTTTGACGTTAAGTTTCTTACGGGAACGGATGAGCACGGTCAGAAGATTGAGCGTATCGCAAAGGAAAAAGGGGTTTCTCCCAAGGAATATGTGGACGGAATTGTTAGGTGGGTTAAAGAACTTTGGAAAACCCTTGATATAAGCTATGATTATTATATAAGAACAACTGACGAGAAGCATATTAAAGCTGTTCAGGCGATATTTAAAAAGCTTTATGAAAATGGCGATATTTATAAAAGCTCTTATGAGGGACTGTATTGTACTCCCTGTGAAACATTTTACACCGAAAGACAGCTTGTGGACGGAAAATGTCCCGACTGCGGACGTGAGGTGGAAAAGCTTAAAGAGGAAAGCTATTTCTTTAAGCTGTCTAAATATCAGGATAGGATTATTAAACATATTGAGGAAAATCCAGAGTTTATTCAGCCGCCAACAAGGAAAAACGAAATGATTAACAATTTTCTTAAGCCTGGACTGGAGGATTTGTGTATATCAAGAACTTCTTTTAAATGGGGTATTCCTGTGGATTTTGACCCGGGTCACGTGGTTTATGTTTGGGTTGACGCTCTTTCTAACTATATCTCCGCTTTGGGGTATGCTTCTGATGATGATTCTGACTTTAAAAAGTATTGGCCTGCCGATGTTCACGTTGTTGGAAAAGAAATTGTTCGTTTTCATACTATAATTTGGCCCGCTATGCTTATGGCTTTGGATTTGCCTTTGCCTAAAAAGGTTTTTGGCCACGGCTGGCTTATTATTGACGGCGGAAAAATGTCTAAATCTAAGGGTAATGTTGTTGACCCTAAAGTTTTGACGGATAAATATGGTGTGGATTCTGTACGCTATTTCCTGCTTAGGGAAATTGCTTTTGGTCAGGACGGCAATTTTACAAACGAGGCTTTGATTAACAGAATAAACGCCGACCTCGCTAATGATTTGGGAAATCTTCTCTCAAGAACTGTGGGAATGATTGACAAGTATTTTGGCGGGGTTTTGCCGAAAGAGCAGACTGGAAATGATTTTGATGCTGAGATTGTTAAAACGGCTTTAAATACTGTCGTAAAAGTTGAGGAATATATGGAAAAAATGCTTTTCAGCGACGCTTTTTCTGAAATATGGGTGCTTGTGAGAAGATGCAATAAATATATTGATGAGACTACTCCTTGGATTGTGGCTAAAGATGAAACGAGAAAAGCAGAACTTGCCGGAATTATGTATACTCTTTCGGAGGCGCTGAGAATTATCGCTGTTTTAATAAGTCCGGGTATGCCTAATACTCCTAAAGAGATTTATAAACAGCTTTGTGTTGAGGACGATAGCTTGAAAACTTGGGATTCTATTAAGGATTTTGGGGCTATGCCTAAAGAGGTTAGAATTGAAAAGGGCAGTGTTGTTTTCCCAAGAATTGATGTTAAAAAAGAACTTGAGGAGCTTGAGGCGGCTATGGAAAAGGCACAAAGCGAAAGTATCGCTAACAAAAGCGGAAAAGATGACAAAAAGAAAACTGAGGATACTGAAATTATTACAATTGACGATTTCTCTAAAATTAAGCTTAGAGTTGGTAAAGTTATAAAATGTGAGAAAGTGGAGAAGTCAGACAAACTGCTAAAATCTCAAATTGATATAGGCGGTGAGGTGCGTCAGATTGTTTCGGGTATTGCTTCTTATTATTCTCCAGAGGAAATGGTTGGAAAAAATGTTGTTGTGGTTGTGAATCTTAAACCTGTTAAACTGAGAGGTGTTTTGTCGGAGGGTATGATTCTCGCGGCCTCTGACGACAGCGGAAGCCTTAAAGCTGTTACTGTGGACGGGGACATTAAAAGCGGTTCGGAGGTTAGGTAAAGAGTTTTTTTACTTCTTTTTTACTTCTTTCTTGAAAGAAAGAAGCAAAGAACTTTTGCGCGAAACTGCGTTTCGCTGTTTAAAAAATAGCGGCGAAACCGCCGCCGTCATTTTTTTAGCAAAGCGAATGCTTTGCGTTTTAAAGTTTAGAATCAAGCCCTTTTTAATATGTGCCGCAAAGAAGTGCGGACGGCGTAAGACGGCTTTAGGCTTTGCCAAAAGCACTGACTAGCTTGCAGGGTGTGGGACAGCGTCCCACGGTTTTAACTTAACGTGAGTTCGATGAAATTTTATAATTATTGGAACCTTTTTCTATCGCAAAAAGGTTCCAAACCTCCAAAAATGCTCTTGAAGCGTTAAAACCTTGAGGCTCTGCCTCAAACTCCGCTCGCTTTTTGAAAAAGCGAGGCAAAAACTTTCGCGCGAAACTGCGTTTCGCTGTTCTTTTAGCAAAGCGAATGCTTTGCGTTTTAAAGTTTAGGGTCAAGCCCTTTTTAATATGTGCCGCAAAGAAGTGCGGACGGCGTAAGCCGGCTTTTGGCTTTGCCAAAAGCACTGACTAGCTTGCAGGGTGTGGGACAGCGTCCCACGGTTTTAAAGCCCCACGGTCTTAAAGGAATGATTAAATTGGAACTTAAAAAAGGATATACTACGGGCACTTGTGCCGCCGCTGCCGCTAAAGCCGCCGCTAAAATGATTTTTGAGCGTAAGATTGTGAAAAAAGAGGCTGTTTTGACACCTAAAGGCGTTATGGTTGAAACGGAAATTATTAAACCGATTTTTGACCGAAATTACGCAAGCTGTGCTGTTAGAAAGTATTCTGGTGATGACCCCGATGTTACTGATGGTATTCTGATTTTTGCTTCGGTTACTCTTAATGACTGCGGAAAGATAACTATAGACGGGGGCGAGGGTGTTGGAAGGGTTACTAAAAAAGGCCTTTCTCAAAATATTGGAGAGGCGGCTATTAATAGCGTTCCTAAAAAAATGATTTATGAAAATGTTGAAATGGTTTTTGATGAGTATTCTTATTGCGGTGGCGCGGATATTGTTATATCTGTTCCTGGCGGAGAAAAAATAGCGGAGAAAACTTTTAATTCTCGTCTTGGAATTGTCGGCGGAATTTCTATACTTGGAACAAGCGGTATTGTTGAGCCTATGAGCGAACAGGCAATTGTTGATACTATAAAAGCGGAAATAAACGTTAAAAGGGCGGAAGGCGGCGACTATATTATGATTGCCCCCGGAAATTATGGCTTTGATTTTATAAAGAAGTCTTTTGACGTGGATTTGAATAATGCTGTTAAATGCTCAAATTTTGTGGGACAGGCTTTGGATTTTGCTGAAAAAGCCGGATTTAAAGGTGTTATGCTTGTGGGGCATATTGGCAAGTTTGTTAAGCTTGCCGGGGGAATTATGAATACTCATAGCAAAAATGCCGACTGCCGAATGGAAATTTTGGCGTCTAATGCCGCTTTGGTTTGTGATGATTTGAACCTTGTGAGAAGTATTTTGAACTGTTGTTCTACAGATGAGGCTTTGAAGCTTATTATAGAAAAAGGCGTTTGTGAGAGGGTTATGGGGCGTATTGTTGAGAAATCCATTTTTTATGTTAGAAATAGGCTGAAACGTGATATTGAGATTGGTATTGTTATATTCTCAAACGTTTATGGCGTGCTTGGAAAAAGTAATGGCGCTGAAAAGATGTTTAAGTATTTTAGGCAGGGGTGAGTTTATGACAGTATATCTTGTGGGAATAGGTATGGGAAATGCTGATAACCTGACTATAGAGGCTAAAGATGTTATTAATCATGCCGATTTGATAATCGGAGCGAAAAGAATGACGGAAAGTATTGGTTCTGATAAAACGGTTTTTAATTCCTATAATTCTTGTGAAATAGCTGATTATCTGAAAGGAGCAAGTTTTTCAAAGGCTGCTGTTCTGCTGTCCGGCGATGTGGGATTTTACAGCGGAGCGAAAAGACTTTTGGCGGCATTAGGAGATTTTGATGTACGGCTTGTTCCGGGAATATCTTCGCCGGTTTATTTTTGTTCTAAACTTAAAATCGGCTGGGAAGACGTTAAACTTTTGAGCCTGCACGGTAAAAAACAAAATATTGTTATGTATATTAAACGATATAAAAAGGTTTTTGCCCTCCTTGGAAAAGGTGAGGATATAAAAAATCTTTGTGAAAAGCTTGTTTATTATGGATTGGATGATGTTGTGTTACATATTGGGCAAAGGCTTTCTTACTGTGATGAGAAAATTGTGACATCTAAAGCAAGGGATATAAAAAATTTTGATTTCGCCGATTTGTCGGTTGTTTTGGCTGAAAACGAGAGATGTGAGGATAATTCCCTTTGGAACATTGATGACGAGTGTTTTATAAGAGATGATGTGCCTATGACTAAAAGCGAGGTTCGGTCTTTGAGTATAGCGAAACTGCGTCTTAGCGCTGATTCGGTTTTGTATGATATTGGCGCTGGAACGGGTTCGGTTTCTGTTGAGGCGGCTCTTAAACTTATTGACGGGGAAGTTTATTCTGTGGAGAAAAGTCATAACGCTGTTTGTCTTATTGAGAAAAATAAAAGAAAATTTGCCGCTGATAATATTAACATTGTTGAGGGGAACGCCGCTGAGGTTTTGGAAAAACTTCCGGCTCCCACACACGTTTTTGTTGGCGGAAGTTCGGGAGAACTTGAAAAAATTATTGAATGCGCGCTGAAAAAAAATCCATCTGTCAGAATAGTTGTGAATGCTGTTTCTTTAAATACTTTGGGAGAGGTTATGAGAATTGCTTTGAAATTTGGACTTGAAAGCGATATTGTATGTCTTAATGTTTCAAAAAACAGAAAAATTGGAAGGTATGAACTTATGACGGGATTAAATCCTGTCTATATTTTTACTTTGGAAAGACGCTGATAATTTATGATAAAAAATTTGCCAAGAGTTATGATTGCCGGAGTTTCCAGCGGAAGCGGTAAAACTACTGTTATGTGCGGAATACTTGGAGCGCTTAAAAAAAGAGGAATTTGTGTTTCAGCTTGTAAATGCGGACCTGATTATATTGATACTATGTTTCATTCGGAGGTTATGGGAATTTCCTCTAAAAATCTGGATAAGTTTTTCTGTGGGGAAAGACTTTGCGAATTGTTTTATAAACATTCAAAAAACAGTGATATTACTATTATTGAGGGAGTTATGGGGTATTATGACGGTATCGCTATGGATAGTTTTTATTCGAGTTCTTATGATATTGCCCGTTCTCTTGATACTCCGGTTATACTTGTTATTAATGGAAAGGGTATGGCGCTGACCGCTGTTTCTATTATTAAAGGAATTATTGATTTTAAAAAGGACAGTAATATTAAAGGTGTTATTTTTAATAATATCTCAAAGGCTGTTTTTTTGAAAATTAAAGACATTGTTGAACGGGAGCTTGGTATTTTCGCTGTGGGATATTTGCCCTTTATTGAGGATTGTGCCGTTGAAAGCCGCCATTTGGGATTGGTTTTGCCGGGGGATATAAAAAATATCACCTATAAAATTGACAGATTGACGGAAATGGCGGAGGAATGTATTGATATTGACCGAATTGTTTCTATCTCAAAAGAGAGTAAGGCTTTGTCATTTAGAGAGTGTGAACCAGTGTGCGCTGTTTTTAGAAATGTTAAAATAGGCGTTGCTCTTGACGGCGCTTTTTGTTTTTATTATAAAGACAATATTCAGCTTTTGGAAAGCCTGGGGTGTGAGATTGTGTATTTTAGCCCTATTAGAGATAAATTTTTGCCTGAAAAAATTTCCGGGGTTATTTTTGGAGGGGGATATCCTGAACTTTATCTTGAGGAACTTAGCCAAAACAGAGAAATGCGTGAGGATATAAAAAATGAACTTGAAAAAGGTTTGCCGGCTCTCGCCGAATGCGGTGGGTTTATGTATCTTCATAAAACGATTTCCGACAAAAAGGGAAATCCTTTTGATATGGTAGGGTTTATTGATTCGGAGGCTTCTTTTAAAGGCAGGCTTGTAAGATTTGGCTATATTACTTTGAAAGCTAATTATGACAGCTATGTTTTGAAACCGGGAGAGGAAATTAGGGCTCACGAATTCCATTATTGGGATAGTTCTGACAACGGGGAGCTGTTTTTAGCTGAAAAACCCTTGGGAGTAAAAAAATGGAATTGTGTTCATAGCGTTAAAAATGTTATTTGCGGTTATCCGCATATTTTTTATTATTCTAATGTGAATTTCATTAAGAGATTTGTGGAAAAGTGCGCCGGTTTTGAAAGGCTGTGATTGTATGACCGTTGTTGTGACGGGAGGAAGTGGAAGCGGAAAAAGTGAATATGCGGAAAATGCGGCGGCAGGTCTTTTTGAAAAATTTTCCGCTGAGAAGCTTATATATATTGCCACAATGCGTCCCTTTGGGCAAGAGGCTTTTGAGAGAATTGAAAAACATAGGAATATGAGAAAGGGTAAAGGTTTTGTTACCGTAGAATGTTATTCGGGAATTGTCAGAATTGAGGATATTTTGGGATATAACTTGCGTAATTCGGTTGTTTTGCTTGAATGTATGTCTAATTTGGCGGCAAATGAGATTTTTTTTGAAAAAAATGAAAACGCTGTTAGTGATATAGTTGAAGGGATTGAGTTTATCTCTAAAAAATGTGCCGCTTTTGTTATTGTGACAAATGAGGTGTTTTCTGACGGGATTGATTATGACAAAGCGACATTAAATTATATTGAGGCTTTGGGAAAAATTAATTGTGAGATTGCCGCTATTGCCAATACGGTTGTTGAAGTGGTATGCGGTATTCCTATATTTATTAAAGGCGGTGGTTTTGATGTTTTTTAAGTCACTTATCGCCGCTTTTTCTATGTATAGCAGAATACCTATGCCTAAGGTTGAATGGACAGATGATTATATGAGATATTCTCTTTGCTTTTTTCCTTTTGTTGGCACTGTTATTGGTGTTGTTATGCTGTTTGTGGGAAGTTTTCTTATAGAAAAATGCGGTCCTTTGCTTTTTGGGTGTGTTATGACGGTTATTCCTGTTTTTATTACGGGAGGAATACATTTTGACGGCTTTTTGGATACAATGGACGGCTATTGCTCTTATATGAATAAGGAAAAGCGGCTGGAAATATTGAAAGACCCTAATTCAGGGGCATTTGCTGTTATAGGCGGGCTTGTTTATTTTACTTTGTCTATTGGATTTTGGAGCGAGGCTGATTTGGAAGCGCTGAGGATTATTTCTTTTGGGTACGTTTTATCAAGAGCGCTGAGCGGACTTGGAGTGGTTTTATTTCCTCTGGCTAAAAAAAACGGAATGGTTTCATATTTTGCTGAAAAATCTCACAAAACTAAAGTGAAAATAATATTAATTTTATTTATAATTATTGACTGCGCCTTTTTGCTGACATTTAATTTTTTTGGCGGACTGGCTGTTATTTTATCATCTCTTATATGTTTTATTTTTCACTATTACAACTGTATTAAAAATTTTGGCGGCATTACCGGGGATTTGGCAGGGTTCTTTTTACAGATATGCGAGTTGGCTATACTTATTGTGAGCGTTATATTATTGTGATGAACTAAAACAGTGGGACGCTGTCCCACACCCTGCTAGCTTTCTTTCAAGAAAGCTAGGCAAAGAACTTTTATGCGAAACTGCGTTTCGCTGTTTAAAAAATAGCGAATGCTTTGCGTTATGGGTCAGAGGATTTGTGGGACAGCGTTCCACGGTGTTTCCTATATTGTGATGTTTGGGAGGTGTTTGGCTTGATTCTTGTTGTTGGCGGGGCGTTTCAGGGAAAACATAATTTTGCCGAAAATGTCCTGGGTGTTTTGAAAGAACGTGTTTTTGATGATTTTCATTTGAAAATTAAAGACGCTGCTAATGGAAATGTGGAATTGTTTTTGAAAGATATATTTGAGGGCGGTTTTGAGGTTATTATATGTGATGAGGTTGGCTGCGGTATTGTTCCTTTGGAAAAAAGTGACAGGGAATGGAGAGAAATTGTTGGCAGAGGGCTATGTCTGGCAGCGAAAAACTGCGATGAGGTCTGGAGAGTTCAGTGCGGTATTGGAACTAGGATAAAGTGACGGATAGAGGAATTTGATATGTTTGAGTATTCTGTTTATGCTTGTTTTATAGGTTTTTTTATTGATATGCTTATTGGCGACCCTAATTTTAGGTATCACCCAATAAGACTTATTGGCGGATTTATTTCCTTTTGTGAAAGGTGTTTGAGAGGGATTTTTGCGGAGAGTGAAAAAGGGCTGAAAATGGCGGGCCTTTTTTTGATTGTTATTGTTTTGGCTGTTACTGTGGGAATTGTTTTTTTTATAAATTATTTCGCTTATAAGATTAATTTATATTTAGGGCTTGTTGCCGAGTCTTTATTTTGTTACTTTTTTATCGCCGCTAAAGCGCTTAAAACAGAAAGTATGAAAGTTTACGATAAAATATTATCGGGGGATATTGACGGGGCAAAAAACGCCCTTTCTATGATTGTGGGACGTGACGTGGAAAGGCTTGACCGTGACGGGATTGTGAGGGCGGCTGTGGAAACTGTGGCGGAAAATTTATCTGACGGGGTTATCGCTCCTGTTTTATATATTTTGATTGGCGGAAGTGTTTTTGGAGCTTTTTATAAGGCTGTTAATACTATGGATTCTATGGTGGGATATAAAAATGAAAGGTATATTTTCTTTGGAAAGTGCGCCGCTAAGCTTGACGATATCGCTAATTATCTGCCCTCAAGAATTTCGGCGGTTCTGCTTATTATTGCCAGCTTTATTTTGGGTATGAACGCCAAGGGAGCGTATAGTATTTTCAGACGGGACAGATTTAAACATTCAAGCCCTAATTCCGCTCAGACAGAATCGGCTTGTGCTGGTGCTTTGAATATAAGGCTTGCCGGAAACGCTTATTATTTTGGAAAGCTGTATGAAAAGCCTTTTATTGGTGATGATATTGAGAAAATATCGCCGGATAAAATTAAAGACGCTAATAAACTTATGTATGGGGCGGCTTTGATTGCTTTGGGGGTTGGGAGTATAATTTGGTTTGTTGTGAGGATTTGGAAATAGAAAAGGCAAACATTTCTAATGTTTGCCTTTTCTAGTATTTTAACGTGAGTTTGATAAAGCATTAAAAACCTTGGGCTTTCAGCCCAAACCCGACTTCTTGTTCAGTGTTTTTGGCTTCGCCAAAAATCGGCTTACGCCGACCGCATTTCTTTGCGGCACTACTTAAAAGAAAGAAGCAAAGAACTTTTGTGCGAAACTACGTTTCGCTGATGAAATGAGAAATTTTCAATTAAAATTAAATTAACCAATAACTTTATTTTCAGCAAAGCGTTAGCTTTGCGTTTTAAAGTTTAGGGTCAAGCCCTTTTTAAAGGGCTTGCAGGGTGTGGGACAGCGTCCCACGGTTTTAAATCTTTTTTTTATTCGTTGAAAAAATCTTTTACCTTTTCGCCGAAACTTTTGCTTTTTTTCTCTGGGGGAATGTACCCTGAAAATTCACGAAGTAATTCTTTTTGGCGTTCAGTCAGCTTTGTTGGTATTTGTACTTTAAATGTGATAATCTGGTCGCCTCGGTATTTGCTGTTTCGGACGTTGTATGCGCCTTTGCCTTTTAATACCGCTGTGTCATTTGGCTGAGTTCCAGCTTTTAGGGTATACTTTTCTTCACCGTCTATTGTTGGGATAGTCAGTTCGTCCCCTAAAGCCGCCTGTGTGAAAGATATTGGCACATCAAGGTATATATTGTTCTCTTTTCGCACAAAGCTTTTGTGAGGTCTTACATATATGTTCACGTACAAGTCGCCGTTTGCTCCGCCACGGTCGCCGGCTTCGCCTAAACCAGCTTTTCTTATGCTCTGACCGTTGTCAATTCCTCTGGGAATTGATATCTTGATTTTCTTAGCTTTCTTAACTTTTCCTTTACCTCTGCACGACGGGCAGGGCTCTTTAATGATTTTGCCTTCGCCGTGGCACGCCGAACACGGCCTTGTGCTGCGCATTGTGCCGAACATCGTCTGCTGTACTACGCTTTCCTGTCCTGTACCGCCGCATTTCTTGCAGTTTTCCGCAACTGTTCCGGGTTTTGCTCCCGTACCTTTGCAGTGTTCGCAAGTTTCTGTTATATTTAGTGAAATTTCTTTTTCCGTATCTTTCATAGATTCCTCAAAAGAAATTTGAATATTGGTCTGGACGTCCGCTCCTCTTTTAGGACCGTTTCTTTTTCTGCTTCCACCGCCGAAAATATCGCCAAAACCGCTTCCGCCGAAAAAGCTTTCAAATATATCCCCCATATCCATTCCGCTGAAACCGCCGCTGAAGCCGCCTCCCGCTGAACCGCCCCCGTTTTCAAACGCTGAGTGTCCATAGTGGTCATATGCCGCTTTTTTCTGAGCGTCGCTTAAAACCTCGTACGCTTCGCCAGCTTCTTTAAATTTCGCTTCGGCTTCTTTATTGTTGGGGTTGGCATCGGGGTGGTATTTTTTTGCCAGTTTTCTGTACGCCTTTTTTATGTCGGCGTCACTGGCGTTTTTGTCCACCCCCAATACTTCGTAATAATCTCGTTTATCTGCCAAGCAAGTCACCTCCTGAGAGTCTGTCTGAAAATTATTGAACATCTTTTGTGTATATAGTAATTACACTTTAAAGGTTACAAAAAAATTATTTTACTTGCACGGGCTGTAAATTGCTTCGCAATTCGCTTACCGCCCAGCAGTGCTTATGCACTCGTAAAATATTTTTTTGTTATAATTTAAGTGTAATTACTATAGTCAGCAAACTTACAGCAATTCTGGAATTGCTGTAAGTTTGCCTTATATATTTTATTACATATCTATTACATCGTCATTGTTTGTGTTTTGAGCGCCGCCCATATCCATATTAGGGTCGGCTCCTGCCTGAGCGCCTGCTTGCTGATAGAGTTTTGTGGAGAAATCGTTTACAACTTTTGAAAGTGTTTCCGTGGCTGTTTTTAATGTGGCTACATCGCTTTCAGACATTGTTTCAGAGTTCATACCCTCCGTAACTTTTTTAAGGTTTTCAACTTCGCCCTGAATTTTGTTCTTGTCTTCGTCTGTTATCTTATCTTTGAGGTTTTCATCGTTAAGCAGTTTTTCTGTCTGAAATATTAAGCTGTCCGCTTCATTTTTAACGTCTATAGCCTCTTTGCGTTTTTTATCCTGCTCGGCGTATTGCTCGGCTTCTCTGACAGCTCTGTCGATTTCCTCATCGCTTAAGTTTGTGCTTGAGGTAATTGTGATGTTCTGTTCTTTTCCTGTTCCCAAATCTTTCGCGGAAACTTTTGTTATTCCGTTGGCGTCTATATCAAATGAAACCTCAATTTGAGGGATTCCTCTTGGAGCTGGAGCGATTCCGTCAAGTCTGAATTGTCCGAGTGACTTGTTATCTCTTGCCAAAGGTCTTTCGCCTTGAACAATGTTTATATCAACAGCTGTCTGATTATCAGCGTAAGTTGAGAAAACTTGTTTTTTATTTGTTGGGATTGTGGTGTTTCTTGGAATAAGAACTGTTGAAACTCCCCCGGCTGTTTCGATTCCAAGAGAAAGAGGAGTAACGTCAAGAAGCAAAATGCTTCCGGCGCCTTCATCACCGGCAAGTTTTCCACCTTGAATTGAGGCTCCGAGGGCTACACATTCGTCTGGATTGATTCCTTTAAACGGTTCTTTTCCAGTGATTTTAGCAACCTCATCCTGAACAGCCGGTATTCTTGTTGAACCTCCTACAAGAAGAACTTTGTCAAGCTCGGAAGCTGAAAGGTCGGCGTCTGACAAAGCGTTTCTTACAGGACCTAAAGTGGCTTCTACAAGGTCGTGTGTAAGTTCGTCAAATTTAGCTTTTGAAAGTGTAATATCAAGGTGTTTTGGACCGTCTTGATTCATAGTGATAAATGGCAGGTTGATGTTTGTGGTTGTGGTTGTGGAAAGCTCTTTTTTCGCTTTTTCAGCGGCTTCTTTAAGTCTTTGCATAGCCATTTTATCTGTACTTAAATCCATATTTTCTGTCTTTTTAAATTCAGCGACAAGATAGTCGATTATTCTCTGGTCGAAGTCATCGCCTCCAAGGTGGTTGTTTCCGCTTGTGGCGAGAACTTCTATAACGCCGTCGCCGATTTCTATTATTGAAACGTCAAATGTTCCGCCGCCAAGGTCATAAACCATAATTTTTTGCTCTTTCTCATTGTCAAGACCATATGCCAAAGCCGCCGCCGTAGGCTCGTTTATAATACGTTTTACGTCAAGTCCGGCAATTTTTCCGGCGTCTTTTGTCGCTTGTCTTTGGCTGTCTGTGAAATATGCCGGTACTGTTATTACGGCTTCCGTAACAGATTCGCCTATATAACTCTCAGCGTCTTTTTTAAGCTTTTGAAGAATCATAGCGGAAATTTCCTGCGGTGAGAATTTTTTATCATCGTGAGTGAATTTATAGTCGGAACCCATATGACGCTTAATTGAAATAACAGTTCCATCTACATTTGTTACAGCCTGACGTTTCGCTGTTTCTCCAACAAGTCTTTCTCCTGTTTTTGTGAAGCCTACAACAGACGGTGTCGTTCTCATACCCTCACTGTTGGCTATAACTACTGGCTGACCGCCTTCCATAACAGCGACGCAAGAGTTTGTTGTACCTAAATCAATTCCTATTATTTTTCCCATTATTATTTCCTCCCAAAATATAAATATTTAAATGTACGGCAAATCGCCTTAATTTGCTACCTGTACCATACTTGGTCTTATAACTTTATCTTTGCATATATAGCCTTTTTGAAGAACTTTTGTTATTTCGTTTTCTCCAAAGTTTTCGTCCTCAATGTGCATAACGGCATTGTGGAAGTTTGGGTCAAAAGTTTTGCCTTCAGCCTCAATTTCAGAAACGCCTAGAGATGAGAGAATTTCCGTGAACTGTTTTAAAACCATTTCAATTCCCTTATAAAGTCCGCTTTCTTTTTCTTCCTCTGAAACGGCGGAAACAGCTCTCTCAAAGTTGTCGATAACTGGAATAAGCTTTAAAACTGAATCTCTTACACCGTCGTCATACATATTTGCTTTTTCTTTGGACGTGCGTTTTCTGAAATTATCAAATTCGGCAAGAGTCCTTTGATATCTGTCAAGATAATCAGCCGCTTTTTTTTCAAGCTCCGCCTTTTCATCTATAATTTCTTCTTTAGGCGCGCTATCTTCGCTGTTTATGTCGCATTCTTTATTGTCATCGGCGCTGTTTTCACAATTATTGTCTGTTTCATTTGTTTTTATGTCGTCAACCGATTCCTTTTCTTTTTCTTCCATAATGAGATTAATTTCTCCTTTCTAAAATTGCTTTAAGGCAATACCGCATAATTCAATAAAACAGGTTTGAGATGATATTTTTCAGTGCAAGGAAAAAGCTCGCAATCATAGCCGGCGCCTATGATAAGAGGTTTTGACGCAGCAATGGAAAATATCAGCCAAAGCTGTGAAATTATAATTATGCGGTAGTGCCTTAAGTTCCTTCGTCAGAAAGAGCTTTGATAACATCGTTTATATTGTTTACTATACTGTTTAAAACGGGAATAACCTGCGCGTAGTTCATTCTTGTCGGACCTATTATTCCTATGCTGCCATATGAGTTTTTTCCATATTTATAGTCGGTCTTTATAATGCTGCAGTCTTTTAACTGTTCCATTGAGTTTTCATTGCCGATAAGAATTTTGATATTTCCCAAGCCTGATTTTTTTTCTTCTGTTTTTTCTTTATCACATTCAAGAATACTTATCAGCATATCTTTTTCCTCAAGCGCTTTGAAAACGGACTTTGCTTTCTCAATATCGCTGAATTCGGGAAAGTCGAGAATATTGTTTACCCCGCTTGTGTAAACGCGCATATTTCTCTCATCATAAGCGGTTTTTAAAACAGAAATGAAAACGTCGTCTATAAGTTTGCCGTAGGGTGAACTGAGAAATTGGGAATATGCTTCTTTTGAACTTATCTCAGAAAAAGAGTATTCTTTAAGCGTTTGATTTACAATATTTGAAATTTGATTTAAAATATCTGGTTCTGGTGCGTGATTGACTTTTATTACGTTGTTTTTGACAACTTTGTTGTCTGTTACTATGACAGTGATTACAGACGTTTCGTCAAAAGGAATAACTTGAACGTGTTTTATTTTTATTTCCTGGCATTTAGGCTCGCTTACAACTGTAGTGTAATTTGTGAGGAGGGCGAGCGCTTTTGCCGTCTTACGCATAAGATACTCTATATGGTTTATGTTTTCCGCTACGGTGTTTCTTAAAAAATCTGTTTCTTGTTTTGTGAGTTCCCGAAAACGCAGAAGTCTGTCTACATAAAGCCTGTAGCCCATATCGGAGGGAACTCTGCCGGATGAGGTGTGAGGCTGAATTATAAAACCAAGTTCCTCAAGGTCGCTCATCTCATTTCTTATTGTGGCGCTGCTTATTCCCAAATTATATTTTTTTGCTATTGTTCTTGAACCTATTGGTTCAGCGGTGGCTATATAATCGTTTATAATTGCCTCCAGTATTTTTATTTTTCTTTCATTTAAAATCATTCAATCACGTCCTTTGCGAGAACACCAATTTAAAACTTTGTTAGCACTCGATTATGACGAGTGCTAATATCTAATAATAAAAATATCACTATTGACCGAATATGTCAAGTGATATTTTAAATTTTTTTTTATTTTAAGGAAATACTACATAATTAATTATGTACATTATTGTGATTAAATGGTATAATCATAGGGTAATATTGGATTGCTATAAAAATTTATATTGAGGAGAAATTGAGATGATTAAAATAGCGAGAGAAATTTTTATTAAACATATTGTGCTGATAATTTCCGCTGTTATAATTCTTTTTGGAACGTTGAATTTTGTTAAAATGAATTTTGGGACAGATATATATAATGCCAAGGATTTTAGAAGCGGTTATACAGAGAAAGATGAAAAAATTATTACGGATGGGGAGGCGGCCGTCTTTACTTACGGACCGTATATAAGTCTTAAAAAAGGAGAATATTCCTTAAAGATTTATTATCAATGTGATTTTGACAACGAATATGATATTTCAGCGGACTTTGGGGGCGTGATTGTCAGTGAGGGCGTTCTTCCCGCTGGAAGCGATTATGTTGAAACATTTTTTTCATTGGAAGAAGATGTTTTTGACGATGGCATTGAAATAAGGACAAAGTATAAAGGGGCAGGTACTTTTGAACTTAAAAGCGTTGAAATCAGCAGAAATTTTGTGGCGGCTGAGGAAATTATAGCTGTTGTTATGTTTATTGCCGCTGCCGCTGTTTTTATGGCGTTTCTTTATATTTTTAAAGAAAAACGAGAAGAAATTAAAATTGTGTTTTTTTGGTTCGCTTTAAACTATGTAATGTTTTATGGCTATATGATTAAAAGCTTGCACAATATTACAATTTCGGCGGTTTTGTTGACTATACTCACAGCTTCTGTCTTTATCTCTAAGGAAAAGCTTTTAAGGTTTGTTAAAGAGGTAAAAGCGGAAGAACTTTTATGTATGCTTCTGTTTTCGTATATAGGAGCCTCTTTGGTGCTTTTGTTTTTGAATGAGACTTCAGCTTCTTTGGTGGATTTTGTTAAAAATACCGCTTTGAAAGATGTTTTATATAATATGGCGTTTATATTTGATATTTTTCTTATTTACAGACTTTTGAGAAATAAAAGCTTTTCCTCATACAGAATTTTGCTTTTTTCTGTGTTTCTTTTTGGCGGTATGGTTTTGTTTGAGTGCGGGCAGAATTTGTACCTTACCATTGGAGTTATAATGATTTTGGCGTATTTTGTTTACTATCTATTTGACAAGGAAAGATTTTCTGTTAAAAATTTGGAGATAAGTCATAAGGCGGCTTTTTGTGTGCTCTCTGTAGCTTTTATAGCGGTATTTTTGATTTTAGCGTGGAATAATATATGCAGATACAGATTATTTTATTATCAGGCGTTTGATTCGGGAATATTTTTTCAAATGTTTGAGAATATGGCTAAATCCGGTCTTCCGGTTACAACTTGTGAAAGAAATATGCTGATATCTCACTTTTATATACATTTTTCACCAATTTACTATATTATACTGCCTTTGTATATGATATTTAGAAATCCGGAGGTTCTTCTTGTTGTTCAGGCGTTTGCCGTGAGCTCTGTTGTTTTTCCTGTGTTTATGCTTTGTAAAAAACATAAGTTTTCTGGGCTTATGACTGTTGCCGTGGGACTTGTTTCTCTATTTCTTCCGGCTTTTGTCTGCTCCTTGTATTGGGGTTTTCACGAAAATAAGTTTTTGGCGGTGTTTATACTCTGGTTCATTTATTTTATGGAAGAAAAAAAGAACATTGGCACATTTATTTTTATGGCGCTTACTTTGATGATTAAAGAGGATGCCGCTTTATATATAATATGTGTTTGTATGTACTATTTCGCTAAGAAAGAAGAGGTTAGAAGGACTTTTGCCGTTTTGGCGTTTTCACTTGTGTATTTCGCGGCTGTTATGATTTTTATACAGTCGGGAGGAGAAAGTCTTATGAGCGCTCATTATGGGGCGTATTATCTTCCGGGGCAGGAAGGTACTTGGGATTTGCTTCATAATATTATCTCAAACCCTGTTTTCTTTTTGAAAAATAACTTTACAGAAGAAACTTTTCCGTATATTTTATATGTTATGACGCCGCTTTTGTTTGCTCCTTTGGCGGCAGGTAATTTTAAGAGATTTATTCTCTTGATTCCTCTTGTGGTTATGAACCTTATGACGCCTTATATATATCAGCACGATGTGTATTTTCAGTATTCATACGGTTCTTCCGCGCTGCTTTTGTTTATGTTCATTTTGAGCGTTAAAGATAAGCCGGATAAGTTTAAGTATGTTATTTGTCTTACAGCTGTGTTCGCGTCATTTTTTATGACTTACGCCAGAATGGGAGAGGGACTTATAAGCCCTGGCAGAGAGTATGAGGAAAACAGAGAGGCCTTTGATTATTATGAGGAAGCTTTGAGAGAAAATGTTCCGGAGGAAGCGTCTGTGGCGGCTTCGGGAGGTATTCCGACTCATTTGTACAATCACGCTGAGATGTATTTATATGAAGAAAATTTTGATTTGGAAAAGTATAATGTGGATTATCTTGTTTTTGATGTTTCGGATGTATTTGATATGGATAAAATTAAGGAACAAGGCTATGAGGAAGAATACAGAGACGATAAATTTGTTATTTATAAAAAATTCGCTTGACTATAAAAAAACCGCCCATTACGGGCGGTTTTTTACAGTTTATTTTGACGAAGCGGTTTCCGCGGGGACTTCATTTTCTGACGGGAATTTGAACATTGTTTTGTTTCCTCTGTAAACATATGTGAATTGGAGTATTTCATTAGTTCCTTGTATAAGTGTGTTTGGATTGAAAAAAAACACTATTCCTTCTTTTGAGAGATACCAGTTTAAATTTTCCATATTTTTTATTATATCGTCTTCTGTGAAATCAGTTTTGTTTTTAAATATTTCCTTGTCTTTCGCCGCTTCGGTTTTAAAGCCGTTTGACAGAATTTTTATAAGCCCAAGGTTTGTTGCCTCAAAAATTTCGGAAAGCTCTAATCTTTTTCCTGTTTCCATATTATATGTTATGCCCTCGGAGTTGTATATATGGGTTATGCCCCCTGTATAATCTTCTCGGGCTTTTAAAAATGATATAATATTGTCCTGGTTGAATTGAAGAACATAGTTTACTGTGGAAGAATGGGGATAAAACTCCTTTTTCTCCGCCGCCGCTTTTTTTGCTGTTTCTTTCGCTGCCGTTATATTTTGGCTTTCCTTTATTTTTGAGATGAAATCAGCTGCTTCTTTTTTAAAAGCGGTATTTAATTCTTCTGTTACTCTTTCCTTTTTTGTCGAGGTAATTATTGGATATGTGAATGAGATTGTATATACCGTTTTATTTTCCTCATTTGTTATTGTTTCTACTATTGTTTCTGTTTTTACATAGTAGGGGGAGTCAGCTGACTGCTCCTTTTTTTGCTGTTCTTCTTTTGAGGATTGCTCTGAATTATTATCACATCCCGCGGAAGCAAATATAAGTAATATTATAAAAATTAATATCGTTATTTTTCTCATTTGACATCTCCTTTTATAAAAATATTGATGGTTTTATTGAACACGTGGTACACTGTCCCACACCCTGCTAAAATATTAAAACCGTGTAAACCCGTGGGACGCTGTCCCACACCCTGCAAGCCCTTTAAAAAGGGCTTGACCCTAAACTTTAACAAGCAAAAACTGTCGTTTTTGCTATATATAGTGAAAGAAATTTAATAACGGCAAAATAAATTTTTTTACTTCTTTTTAAGTTCTTTCACTATAAGTAGTGCCGCAAAGAAGTGCGGTCGGCTGGGGTCGATTTTTGGCAAAGCCAAAAACATTAACCAGGAAGTCGGGTTTGGGCTGAAAGCCCAAGGTTTTTAGAATATTTATCTAATTCTTTGTTTAGTCTGTTTAGTACGGCTTTTTTGTTTCCTGTCCATTTTGGCTCTATTAGTATTTTTTTTGGTCCGTCACCGGTTATTCGATGGACGGTTATATCTTTTGGAATTAAAGCTATGGCTTTTGCTACAAGGCCGCAATATTCGTCAAGACTTAGTATTTTAAAAGGGGTTTTTTTGTAGATTTCGGCAAGTTTTGTTCCTTCCAAAACGTGCAGAAGCTGTATTTTTATTCCTTTTATTCCGCTGTTTACGGCATATTTTACGGAGTTTAGCATATCTTCCTCTGTTTCGCCGGGAATGCCGAAAATTATATGGCATATTACATCAATATTGGCTTTGTTTAATAGTGACATAGCTTTTTCAAATTCTGTGTTGCTGTAACATCGATTGATATATACGGCGCTTTTCTCATTTGATGTCTGCAAGCCGATTTCTACAGTTATATAAAGTTTTTCACTGAGTTCTTTTAATAAATTTATAGTTTCATCGCTTATACAGTCGGGGCGTGTGCCTATTGATATTCCGACAACGTCTTTTAAATCTGCCGCCTCGGTAAATATTTTTCGCAGTTTTTCTATGGGAGCGTAGGTGTTTGTGAATGACTGGAAGTATATCATATATTTTCCGCTTTTCCATTTTTTGCTCATTATTTCTTTGGTTTTCTCAAATTGTTCGGCTATGGGCATATTGGACGGAAAAAGAAAATCTCCTGAGCCTTTTTCTGAACAAAATATACAGCCTCCTTTTCCTTTTGTACCGTCACGGTTTGGACACGTGAAATTTCCGTTTATTGGAATTTTTATTATTTTGCAGCCGAATTTTTTCCTGAAAAACTCATTGGCTGAATTATAATGAAGTGGCATTTTATCACACCTTTGCTGCTTTTTAAATTTATTTCCTATAATTGCTTAATGTATTATAACATACAAAGATAGGTTTTGTAAATAAAGAAAAAAAGTGGAAATTGGTTTTTTTTGGCGAAATTGCCTTAAATAAAATAGTTGACAAGAGGGTGGTTTAATAGTATAATTGTGACCATAGCAATATTTTGAATGGTTGTTTTGTTATATTTGGAAGAAACACTGGGGTATGCCAATTTTTGGCAGCTGTGTTTTGACCGTTTTATGTTTTTTGACGGTCTTTGATTTTTGTTATAAATTTTCTCGTGATAGCCGGGGAGGTAGCGGCACCCTGTATCCACAATCCGCTGTAGTGGAGGTGACGTCTGCTTTAGATTTCTCTGTTTGGTAGTCTGCCCTTTAAAAGAAGGCGATGACGGCTGAGTCTTGCGCAACAGGAATTTGTGAACCGTGTCAGATCCTGACGGAAGCAGCACTAAGCAAACACTCTTGTGTGCCGTGAGGGTGCTTGGCCTGAGTTTTCTTTTTTAGGTTACGTATGGGACAGGAAGGCGACAGCAGATTCACGGGATTCATATATTTTTGTGTTTAAAGGCCGCTTTGACGGTCTTTTTATTTTTTCGTGATTTTATAAATGAGGTGTTTTTTTGAGTTATTTGGCCCTTTACAGAAAAATGCGTCCGAAAAACTTTGACCAGGTTGTTGGACAGGAACATATTGTAAAAACTTTACGCAATCAAATTAAAACCGATAGAATAAGCCACGCTTATTTGTTTTGCGGAACAAGAGGAACGGGAAAAACATCAACAGCTAAAATATTCGCAAAAGCTGTGAACTGTGTTAATCCAAACGACGGACAGCCCTGCGGTGAATGTGATGTATGTATGGACATTGAAAAAGGTTCGGCTATGAATGTTATTGAGATAGACGCCGCAAGCAACAATAGTGTTGACAATATAAGGGATATAAGGGACGAGGTTAAATATCCTCCCACAGAAGGGAGATTTAAGGTTTATATTATAGATGAGGTTCATATGCTGTCTGCCGGAGCTTTTAACGCTCTTTTAAAAACACTGGAGGAGCCGCCGGCACACGTTATTTTTATACTTGCTACCACAGACCCTCAGAAAATTCCCGTTACTATACTATCGAGATGTCAGAGATTTGATTTTAAAAGAATTTCCGCTTCAATGATAGGGGATACTCTTAAAAGATATATGAAAAATGAGAAAGTTTCAGTTTCTGACGACGCTGTTTATTATATCGCCCGCGCGGCTGACGGCGCTATGCGTGACGCTCTTAGTATTATTGACCAGTGTATAGCTTTTTATTTTGGTGAGGAAATTACTCTGCCGAAAGTTTTGGAAGTTTGCGGAGCGGTGGATTTATCTGTGTTTTTTGATATGACTGACGCGCTGTTTAAACAAAACGGTGAGAGGTGTATGGAAATTATTGAGAATGTAGTTTCGAATGGACGAGATATTGTTCAGTTTGTTAATGACCTTATTTTGCATTTTAGAAATATTATTGTTTCTCTTTCTGTTCCCAATGGCTCTAACGCTCTTGAGTTTTCGGAGGAAAGCGCGGAGAGATATAGAAAACAGGGAGAGGAAATAGATAAGGGATTTCTTATGGAGCTTATAAATGTTTTTTCTGCTTTGCAGGGACATATTAAGTATTCTTCTAATCCAAGAGTAATTTTGGAAGTTGAATGTATTAAAATTTGCAATCCGGTTGGAGGAGAAAATATTGAGCAGCTTAAGGCAGAAATAAGAAATATTCAGAAAAAAATAAGCGATGGCGTTTTTGTTTCTGAAAAGCCTGTTTCCGCTGTGAGTGCTAATGCCAGCGAGGTTTTGGAAAATTTGGCAAAGCCTAAACCAAAAGCTGTTCCAGAGGATATTAAAACTGTTTTGGGACAATGGAAAAATTTTGCCGATGATTTTAAAATTGCTGACAAGTATTTTATTCTTCAAGTTAAACCTAGATTTCTTGATGATAAATTCTATGTGGTATGCCCTTCAAAAGGACATTATGACAGAATTTTAAGACTTAAAGAGGAAATTGAACAAAATCTTTATAAAAAATATCAAAAAGAGTTTTCTGTTTTTGCTGTGACACAAAAAGAGTTTGAAAGAAAATGCGGTGAATTTGATATGACCGACGTTCAAATGGATTTTGATATTGAGGAAGAAGTTAATTCTAAAATAGGTGATGTTATTTGGGACGATTGATTATATTTGGAGGAATTTGATATGAAAAAAGTTTTGACTGTTGCCGGGTCTGATTGCAGCGGAGGCGCGGGAGTTCAGGCTGACCTTAAAACATTTGGGGCACACGGTGTTTTTGGTATGAGCGTTATTGTTTCGGTTGTGGCTGAAAATACAAGCCGTGTTATTGATATTCAAGATATAAGTCCTGATATGATTGAAAAACAGTTTGACGCTGTTTTTGAGGATATTGAGGTTGATGGCGTTAAAGTTGGTATGCTCTCAAAACCGGATTGTATGAGAGCTGTTTCTGGAAAACTGAGAGAGTATAAACCGGATAATCTTGTTGTTGACCCGGTTATGTACGCTAAGGGCGGAGCGCCTTTGATGGCGCCCGATTCTATAGATTTGTTCATAAAGGAAATTATTCCTCTTTCTTATGTGCTTACTCCCAATATACCTGAGGCGGAAAAAATTTCTGGTATGGAAATTAAAAATGTAAGTGATATGAAAAAAGCTTGCCGTGCTGTTTTTGAAATGGGCGCTCGGAATGTTTTGGTTAAGGGAGGTCATTCTATAGGCGACGCTGAGGATATTTTATTTGACGGAAAAGAATTTTACAGCTTTAAAACCAAAAGAATTGATACTAAAAACACTCACGGTACGGGCTGTACTCTTTCTTCCGCTGTCGCCGCTAATCTCGCTTTGGGAAAAGGAGTGTATGAGGCAGTTTCCCTTGCCAAAGACTATATTACAGCCGCTATTGAACATTCTCTTGAAATAGGGAAAGGCCACGGCCCTACAAATCATTTTTATGAACTTTACAAAAAGGCTGGAATAGGAGAGTGAGAGTTTTATGGATAAAAAATGTGTTGACTACACATTGTATCTTGTGACCGACAGAGAGCTTATGTCATCGGAAAAACTTGAGGACGCTGTTTTTGACGCTCTTTCCGGGGGCTGCGGAATTGTTCAGCTCAGAGAGAAAAACTGTTCGTCAAGAGAATTTTTTGATATGGCTTTGAGAATTAAAAGAATTTGCCGTGAGTTTGACGTCCCACTCATTATAAATGACAGGGCTGATATAGCTTTGGCGGCGGACTGCGACGGGGTACATATAGGGCAAAAAGATTTGCCTGCGGAATATGTGAGAAAAATTATTGGAAAAGATAAAATATTGGGTGTTTCCGCCTCAAATATTGACAAAGCTTTGGAGGCTTATAAAAACGGAGCGGATTATTTGGGTGTGGGCGCTGTTTTTCCTACATCAACCAAAACAGATACCAATTCGGTTACTATAGAACAAATTGCGGAAATTAAAAAGGCTGTTGGTATACCTGTTGTTGCTATAGGCGGAATTAAAAAAGAAAAACTGTGCCTTTTTAGAGGAACTAGAATTGACGGTGCCGCTGTGGTTTCCGCTGTTATATCAGAGCCTGATATAAAAAAGGCGGCGGAAGAGTTTAAAGTCGCCTGGAGGTGTGTCGATGTTTGATTTTGAGGGTGCTGTTTTTGATATGGACGGGACTATCGCTGATTCTCACTATGTCTGGAAAAAGGTTGACCTTGATTTTTTTGGGAAGAGAGGTCTTGATATTCCTGAAAACTATGGTGAGAAATTAAGTTCTATGAGTTTTAGAGAAGCGGCGGTGTTTACAAAAAATAATTATGGTTTTTTGGAATCTCCGGAGGAAATTATGGCGGAATGGTATTCTATGGCTATTTATGAGTATAGCTATAACGTTAAGCTTAAACCTTTCGCTGGGGAATACATAGAGAGTATTAAGAAAAAGGGCGTTAAAACCGCTCTTTGCACAGCTTCTCCTAAAGAACTTTATGAGCCGTTTCTTAAAAGGCATAATATATTTTCTTATTTTGACGTTTTTGTGAGCGGTTCGGAAGTTTCCAGGGGAAAAGAGTTTCCTGATATATATTTACTTACCGCTGAAAGGCTTGGGATTTTGCCGGAGAGATGCGTTGTTTTTGAGGATATCCCAAAGGCGGTGAGGGGGGCTAAAGCCGCTGGTATGAAAACTGTAGGCGTTTTTGACGAGAATACGGTGGGCGGCAACAGAATTCTTATTGAAAAAGAAGCTGATTTTTTTATACTGGATTTCTCGGAAAAGTACACCAAGGAAATTTAAAACCTTGGGATTTAAAGCCTTGGGACTTAAAACCGCAGGACGCTGTCCCGCACCCTGCAAGCTGATCAGTGTTTTTGGCTTCGCCAAAAATCGGCTTACGCCGACCGCACTTCTTTGCGGCACCTATTGAAAAAAAGCTTGGCAAAAAACTTTTGCGCGAAACTATGTTTCGCGGAAGAGAATATTAAAATTATATCAAAAACGATAGTTTTTTAACAGCGAAACGTAGTTTCGCACAGAGGTTCTTTGCTTCTTTCTTTTAAGAAAGAAGTCGGGTTTGGGCTGAAAGCCCAAGATTTTTCTTAAATTAATCAAGAATGAGAAATTTTACAATTTTATTACTTTTGACAAAATAACGACGTTTGCCTTTGACTTTTATATTCAATAGTTATATAATTAATTATGGTGAGGTGGGCATTTTTGCGCTTTTTTGCTGTATGCGGCTGAACTTGTTCATTTTTCAAGCCGATTGATTATAAAATATGATTTAGGAGGTATTGTATGAAAACTATAGCGGCTAAGCTTTTGAGCTTTGTTTTTATTTTGAACACTTTGTTTTTTGGCGTTTCTTTTAAAACATTTGCTGCCGACGCTTTTAGATTTGAATGGAATAAAGGCAGTATTCTGGACGATGGTCTTAATATTGTCGATAAAAATAATAATTATGAGAACGTTTTTCTTTGGTGGGATTTTGGAAAAAGAAACGGAAGCAATTTTGATAAGGGTACTTATACATTGAACTATAATATACAAGATGGAAGGGGTGTTGAGTTTATTGTTGACAAAAGTGCCAATGAGGCTGTTGTTACTTACAAAGTTAAGGATTATGCCACAAATACATATATCCCTGTTGCCGATACCCTTTTTCAAGTGTACAGCGATACCCAGGGTTATTATATCACCCCTGACAAGGAAAAGTTCCCTAATGTTTCTGATAATTTCGGGGTAATTTATGATGAGGCGGACGGAAAGCCTAAAGAGGCGAGTTTCCGTATTACTCAAGGTACTGGCTTCGCTTTTAAATTTGATAATAAAACAGTTAAGTTTCAATGGGTTAGAGGTACTGACAATGATGTTATGTATTTTGTTACGGATGGTGTGACACAAGGCAATATCTTTGACTTTAATCTTAACCTTGATATATCGGGAGAATCTAAAATTTCTCAAAGTTTGCAGGTTTTTACCGGAATTAACGCGTCTTCTTTCAGTTCTAAGCCTTACGCTAATGACAGAAAAGAGGAAATTGACCATACTACAAGACCTTATATTGACAAAGACCCAGGTAGCGACCCTACGGAACTTGTTCTTACTATCGCTATGCCTAAAGTATGGGACGATACCTCAAAAAAATATGTGTTTGTTGACCCGGCTTCTATAGGAAGAGAAGACCAAACATCTCTTATTGTGGAACTTGGTCATAATGATGATAAAAAGAAAATTCAAGTTACTGTAAATGATATTTACTCAAATGATGTGGCGGGCGGAACTTCTTATTCCACATCAGGTCCTGGAACGGCTACGGCTGAAAGAAACGGTGATGACACTGCTTT
This sequence comes from uncultured Eubacteriaceae bacterium, assembly GCA_948441255.1. GTDB lineage: Bacteria > Bacillota > Clostridia > Lachnospirales > CAG-274 > MGBC114079. The sequence continues at coordinate 35,255 of CAOJPS010000003.1, forward strand.
GCTGGTTACAATTAAAAATCTTGAGCCGGGAGTTATTTATAATCCTGTTGAACTTTCGCTTTATAAGCCTAATAAGCAGAGCTTTCTCGCTGATGTCACAAACATTGACCACGGCGTTGTTTATACTTATCCTATTTATACTATTGAGGCTTTTTCCGCTGAACAGTATTACCTTAAAATTCAGCCTTTTGAGGGCTATAAAGGATATTATACCGTTTTGTCGGGAGCGACCGCCTCAACTATACGTGAGTGGGCGAGAGTTGAAGATTCTAAAGGAGGAACAGAGCCTATTTATGTTCCTGTTAATATTAACGCCGTTAATAAACAAACTCAATTCTTTAGAGTTGACTTTACATTTACTCCTCCGGATTCTACACCGGGTACTGACCTTAAAACACTTACATCTCAGATTCTTAAATATACTCCTTTTGAGTCGGATGTCGTAATAAGTACCCCTGGTAATTTTAAGGTGCTTTCCGCGGAGATTGTTCCCGCTATTGAGGGCGCTTCTACCGAAAAGCAGCTTATTATGGATTTGCAGTGGGATATGGCTTATGATACTGTACTTAAAAATCTTGTGAGCAACAATGGAGGCTCTATTGATGTTTTCTATGATTTTAACAGAGGACTTAAACCATATGACGAGAATGAACAAAGATTTTCAGAGATAAAACTTCATATTACTTTGAATGGCGATGTTTTGGATATAGAACCGTCTGTTGTTGAGGGAGACGCTGAAATTGAGAAGTTTGAGTGGGATTCTTATGAGGTTCTTATAGGAACAACTCGTCAAACTATTATAAGACCTATTGTTACTTTTAGACTGCCTACCGCTCCGAAAGAGGAGGAAAACCAGCTTTTCCTTTATCCTAATGTTTATTTCTTAAACTTCGGCGGACATTATATGGATAATACAACTTATGTGACTATACCAGATTCCCTTTATGATGATGTGACTTTGGACGACGCTGTTGATTATGATGTTCCTCAGCCTCAGAATGTCAGAGTGGTTACTACAGGGGACAACGCTGTTGGAAAAACTTCTTTCACTGTTGATTGGGATACATTTGACATTGACGATATAAACAGTATGATATATGAGTATAGAGTTAAAATGCTTAACTCTAGAAGATATGATTTTAATGACGAGTCTATTAAGTTTAACGCTTATATAACTCAGGATAAAGACGCTTTTGACAAGCTTATTTCATTTGAAAATGACAGAGAGTCTATTACGGATACCCTTGCCGCTCGTATTAAAACTCATAATTTTGAGAATAAAAAAGCGGAGGCTGGTCTTGATGTTTCGGCTCTTAAAGATGAAAACGGAAATATTCTCCGTGAGGATTTGAGAAACAATGATATTGTTAAGATTACTAATATACTGCACGACGGCGCCGCGGAAAAACAGTCGCTTTCTTTGACAGGACTTGATAAAAACCAGTCTTATTATGTGGTTTTGGAAACGGTTGTTATTCCTTATGATACTGAAAAAGAAATTTATCTGCCGGAGGAAGAAGATATTTCTGGTTATTCTCAGATTGTTACCGCTACTACTTTGCCTGATGAGGATGTCCCTGGACCTGAAAATAATTATCCTGAAGCTCCGGAGAATTTTACAAAGGACGAGATTACTTTAAACAGTGTTAAACTTATATGGGACAGAGTTGTTGATTCTGATGAGTATGAGAATAGCTCTATAGAATATCAGTTTATAAGAATTAACGGCGAACAGATGGACCAGAATATTAGGGCGAGCAGAAAATCTTATGAGGAAATTTGGAATGACCTTAAAGAAGGCGTGAATGTTAATATCGCTGGATGGCAAACAAAAGAAGACAGTATTTATCGGTTTGACGGAAACTCTTTTTCGGCGGAACCAGTGGAGGCTAATTCTTTTGGATATGACAGAAGCGATACTGTTAAAAACTTTTTGTATGACAGAACTTTAAGTCCTAATCAGCTTTATTTTTACTATCTTAGAGCTATGAGAGTTATTGACGGAAAACCTGTCGCTTATTCTATTTGGGTTCCTCTTTCTGTTACCACAACTCCTGTTGAAAGCCCTTATAATCTTACCGTTGAGAGAAGTATTAAGCACGATAAGGAATATGAGGCGGTTATTAGCTTTGATACTCCTTATTTTGATATAGATTTGCTTGGTACAGAGTATGATATTCAGTACGCTATTAAAAAAGATACGGATTTGTGGAGTGAGCCTATTACTATGAGCGCCGCTGACCTTAAAGGGCGGTATACTGAAAACGCTGACGGAAGTTTGCATTTTATTTATACTATAAAGGGCCTTGAACAAGGTACTATGCACTTTATAAAAGTGAGAATTCTGAATAAAACGCTTAATGAGGCTTCTGTATATTCTAATATAGTTAAAACAAGGACTGATATTGACCAGGTTGACCAGGATAAGAAAGAAGAAATTGAAGGCTGGATTGACAGATACAAAGAACTTCTTGAGGAACTTCTTGACGACCCTTATTGGATTTTGGAAGATACAACCGCTAACACTATTGTTTATTACAGACCTAAACATTTTGGAAGCGTTATAAATTCCTCTCCTTCGGGAGTTATTGACCTTGCTGTTGGAGAATACGGCGCTAAAAAGACTTATTATATGCCGGCAAGCGCTATAAAACAAGCGTATGACGCTAATAAGGGCTTTAGAGTGAGCTGGAAAGGCGGAGAGGTTGTTATAGGCGCGAGAGCCATTGACCCCGCTTTGAATCAAGCTGTAAGACAGGTTCTTGACAGAATAGACCACGACCATATTGAGGATTATTTTATTAAAATAACAGCTTATTTTAATGAGGTTTCTTATACTATTGACGGCGTTGAGCCTTTAAGTCCTGTTATTGATGTGGAAGTTGACGCTGTCGGCTCGGAAGATGATATCCAGGAATGGGACGATGAAAGAGTTGACGATATTATTGAATGGATTGCTGAACAGATTGAGGATGACTATGAGGATATCGTTGATGAGATTGAGGATTCTGACAAGGATGAGGAAATGGTTAAATATATTAAAGACCTTGTTGAGGATTTTAATGAGGATACATATGAGGAATTTCTTGATGACCTTGATGATATAATTGACAGAACTTACGCTACGGAAGAGCTGGAATCGAATATTATTATCGCTTATCCTGCTGACCAGGGCGTTAATGTTTCGGCAAGACGTCAGATAAACGGTGTGTGGACGGGTGTTTCTGTTTCTGAATATATGGGCAAAAAGGCGATTTATACTAAAAACCCAGGTATTTATGTGTTTATTGGAAAGGCTGTTATTATTCCTGGAATTTCAGAAATTCCTAATGGTCAGGTTATTACTAATATTATAGCTAAATATGGGCTTGAGGATTTCCTTGGAAAGGGTACCGCGCTTAATATTAACGCTCCCCTTACAAGAAGCGCCGCGCTGGGCTGTTCGGCAAGAATAGCGGGAGCTCAGCAGACTGCTGACCCTATTGCTTTCTTTACGTCTAAGGGAATTAATCTTCTTGTTAAGAGCAAAGAGGGCAATACTACTAATCAAGAAGGCGTTTATCTTGTTATGATGGCTTATCAGACAAGAACTAACAAAAAGATAGAAACTATTCAAATTAGAAATTATACTGCCACAAGCGGTATTAATGGTATACAGCCTGTATTTAAAAAGAGTATACAGGCGGCTTTTGAAACAGGAGTTTATACAAATTCGGGAATGAATCCATCGGGGATTATGACCGTGAAGGATTATTTGCAGATGCTTGGCAATATGTCCGCTAAAACTAATCTTTAAGGAGGAATTTTTCTATGAAAAATAGATTGAAAAGAATATCCGCTCTTTTACTCTCCTTTATTATGCTGTCTTCGTGTGTTTTGTTTAACTTTGAAAGTGTTTTCGCTAATCTTCAGACACACGTTAGAGATGTTGTTATTAGGGTTATGCCTTCTACGGATAGACTGAGCAATATTAACTTGTCTTGGACTAATCCTCAATGGTCTACTGTGCCTGACGGCGCCGCCAACGAGGGTGATAAAGAGCACCCTCCAGAGGGTTATAGAATTATGGAAAGAAATTTGACTGCCGGTGACAGTAATTTTATAAATGTTTCCGATGATTTGCCGGCAGGCGACCCTCCTATTACAACAGCTACTATATCAAGAAATCTTACAACCGGAAGTCTTTATATGTATAGAGTTATGCCTTTCCATAAACATACATATTTCAGACAGGATAATACTGTTGAGGTGAGAGAGGCGCCTTATGACAATACAAGTCCGGAGGAAGTACTGTTTATGTCTGACTTGGAGGTTACCGCCCACGGTTCGGGAGATACTCTTACTGTTACTTGGGATAATCCTCTTTTTAACAACAGAAACATTTTCTCGGGATATAGAATTTATTATCAAAGAGGTGGCGCCAGCGTTACAAATTTTAACAATTATAAAGACGTTAGTATTGATAATGAGGAACTTATTGTTTCTCAGGATTCTTTGAGAAAAGGCGTTTCAAGGCTTACTTATACTATTTATGACGCTTCCCTCGCTCAAAGTGAGGTTTACGCGGTTAAAGTTGAGCCGTTGTACGCTGGTTCGGAGATAAGAAAGCTTACTAATTTGAGTTACGCTGAAATATCAATTAACGATAAAATTTATAAATTGGGTTTTAACGCTTACAGCACAAATGAGTATAGAACAAATAACGCTTATATCGCTGTTCCCCTTGAAATTCTTGAGAATGGAAAAGATTATCTTAACCTTCATTGGTGGGGGCTTTCAACCACTCTTGGAAATATTGAGAAAATTGAGGTATATAAAGGCCCGTCGGAAACGGATATTGGTGTTAATATAGGTACTATTTTTAATACCCAGGCTGTTTATGTCAACTATTGGCAGATTGATAAGCCTACGGAAATTACTTATTATCAAATTAGAATTTTTGTGGAGGGTATGGACGTTCCGGTTTTGTCGGAAATCGCTATGTATGACCCTAATATAGTGAATATTACCCCTAATAAACCAAGGCTTTTGGCGCAATATAATGCTGCCGCTACGACAAACACTATTGACGCTTACTGGACTGTATTTATGCGCTATCCTTATACTGACAGTGAGAATGAGTTTGCCGATGAGGACGGTATGTATATTGACAAAAATGTTAAATATGATTTGTGGATTACCGACAGTCTTGAAAATCTTAATGATCCTAATTTGCCGAAAACCCTTGACTCGGTGACTCCCGCTCAGCTTACACAGACTAATATAGAAGGAGTCGTGAGCCCTGTTTATCATAGTCCTTTGACTACTTATACCGGAAGAGATTCCGCTGGGGGATTTGTTACTAAACCTATAGCTCAGAATAAGGTTTATTATTTGAAAATAGTCGCTTCAAAACCTATTCCCCTTGGTGATGACCTTACAGCCGCTCCTGCTTACGCTTCGGAGTATTTTCCGGCGAGAGGTGATATCGCTACTCCTCAGTCACTTAACAAGCCTCCTCTTAAAATAAGAGAAGATGAGGATGGAAAAGAACTTATTACAAATAATTCTATTGAGGTTGAGTGGAAAACACGCTGGTTTGAGGTTTATGACGAAAAGACAGATTCTTGGTATACTAAAGTTTCGGTTGATGATTCTGTTATTCATTTCGGTGATGAGGCTACAACCTCCGGCGCTATTGATTTTTGTGATTCCGCCAGTAAAGAGGCTGTAAGAGAAAAATTTAAAAACGCCGGCGTTTCTGAAGACGCTGTAAATCTTTTGCCTGTAAGGCAAGTTGATTTGAGAGCAAGCGATATTAAATATGAAATGATTTATTTGCCTTATAAGGATATATCGTCGGTTGATGGAGGATATGAAAGTTATCTTGAGCAGATTATGAATGATGAAAACGCGGGCTGGCAGGAGATTACTCCGGAGTTTTTCTCTGATATAGGCGCCGCTTATAAGGTTGAGGGGCTTGAAAAGAATACTACTTACGCCATTATTATAAGACCTTACAGAATTCTTGAGGACGGTCAGAAAGACGCTTATCCTTCTTATGTTATGGGTACGACTTTGCCTGACGATGTTAAACTTGATATAACTCCTACGGTTCCTGTTTTGGAGGAGGAAACTCACGATGATATGTCTATTACTGTTAAATGGCAGGAATATATAGACAGTCTTGAGTATGAACTCTCTTACAGTACGGATTTGCTTTCTGACCCCAACGCCGGTACGATTATCAATATGGAGGAAATCCTTAGAAACGGCGAGAGGAAAACAGAAGAGGAAATTAAAAGAATTTTTTACAGAATAAGAGGACTTATGCCGGAAACGGGATATTATATATGGATTAGAGCAAATGTTCCTAATGATGGAGAGCCTATTTACTCCTCGTGGTCGAGCCCTATTTATGTAATTACATCAGAGCTTGGAAAACCAGAGGTTCCGGACGGTCTTGGCCTTATTTCCAAAGACAGTCTTAATATTTATAACAAAGGCACAGATACAAAATATAGTCAGCGTACCGGTGATTATATTATAGTTGAGTGGAACAGAAATCAAGATGACCTTGGTCCGTCGCCAGCTGTCGCGGCTACGGGAGAGGGCTATGAGGTTTTAGTTCACCCTGATATTCAGTCTACAATTATTACTAAGCTTAATAATCTTATCCCTAATACTGATTATTATGCCAGAGTTAAGGCAAGGTGTACTGTTAGTTTGGATTCGGAGGGAAACAGAGAAAAACTCTTTACATATATTTTGCAGTTCTCTGTAAACCGTGATTTTAAAGACGCTTTGACTATTGTTATTCCTGATGGCCCGGCTGAAATTGAGGAAACTCAATATACCAAAGAGTCGGACTGGAGTTCCGCCGTTAGATTTAAAGCGGGAAAAACTGATGACGAGTATGACGGAGATATAATAGATTCCCATTATCCTTTGCCTGATGATGATTTTGAGTATATTTATGACGGTTTTACTAATACTCTGACATATCGTTTCCGTTCTGATAAAGAGGATTTGGACGGTCTTGACGATAATTTTGTTGACCAGAGATTTATATCTACTTTGATTAAAAAGCAGCTTTACGCTTTTGAGGTTGACTTGACCTATTATAATAATTATACGATTAAAAACAGAGTTGTTGAGATTCCTTATTCAATTATGGAGGCTTTTGGTGAGCACGACGTTACTCTTTATTTTAAAGCCGATAATGTTACATTTGGGCTTTCTCCTGATTTTGTGAGAACAAATGAGGTGAACAGCCTTGCCGGATATGGAAAGGGCGCTTCTGTCAGAATTACCGCTTCTTCTGATAATTCGGGCGTTCCTATGCTTGGATATGGTCAATCTTATATTTCTTCGCCGCAAAAACTTTCTGTTGATATTGTTACGCCGGAGAAAACTCTTAACTTGAAACAATTTTATAAAGATGTTTCTGTAGCGATTAAACTTAATGACAGATATACTATTCAGGAAACAAATGTGGGCGCTTATTATGACACTGATTTGACTGCTGACTGGCAGAGATATACAAGTATGTATGACGAGGTTACGGGAACTTTTATAGGAAATACCAAAATTCCCGCCGCTTTTTCCGCTATTAGGAAGAACGCTCCGTCTATTTCCTCAAATGACGCTAACGCTGTAAACTCTCTTGTGAATTTGAACAGCAGAATAGCTATTACGGATTTGCAGTACGCTAAACCTAATTCGGTTGTTTCTACGGTTCAGTTTAACAATATTGTGGCGGCGGTGGCAAACGGAAGAAAAGATGTCGCTGTAAACGGCGCTTTGTCTGATGATGATTATAAGGCTCTTTCAAGAAAGGGTATGCTTATAAATTCCGCCACGGTTTCAAGAGAAGAGGGAATTAATATTCTTGTTAAGCTGTATGAGACAAAAACAGGAAGAAAGGCGGCTTATACGCCTATTAATCTTACGCCTTACACAGATATATCGGGCGCTGACCCAAAATATGTTTCCGCTTTGCTTAAAGCCGGCGACCTTGGATTTTACGGCAACACATACGGCGCCAGACCTAAAGATACTATGAGTTTCGCTGATTTGCTTTATATGGTTGACATAATTATAAGAGATGGCAATTTGTAGTTTAAAACCTAAAACCGTGGGACGCTGTCCTATACGCACTAAATTAAAACCGTGGGACGCTGTCCCACACCCTGCAAGGGACAAGTCCCTTGAC
>CAOJPS010000004.1 GCA_948441255.1 uncultured Eubacteriaceae bacterium
TTTCTTTATACAAAAATTTTGGTTGGATATATAAATGAATTGCATGAAAAGGGAGAATGTGAAAGGTTTTTTGACGTGTATAATAAAAGAGAACTTGAACTTGCCGCTCTTATGCATGATATAGGAAAAATAGTTATACCGAGAGAAATAATGAATAAGTCAACTCGTTTGGGGGACAAAATTAAAATTATATTACAGCGTTTTGATTATTTGAAATGTTTGTATAAAATTGATTATTTGTCTGGCGAAATTTCTGAAGAAGAATGGATTGCCGCTGAAAAAGAGCTGAAAGAAATAAAAATAAAGATAAAAGAAATTAATCGACGTAACTCTTTGAACAAAGAGGAAATCGACTATATTAATAATATAGCGAAAAAATTTCATAAAAATCTTGACGGAGAAATTATTAATTATTTGACTATAGGTGAAGCGGAATGTCTTGCTATACCTACAGGAAATCTTACGGACGCGGAACGTGAGATTATAAATTCTCATGTTATATATACGGAAAAATATCTTAATAATATGACCCTTGGAAAGAGATTCTCAAGTATTGGAAAATGGGCCGGCGCTCATCACGAACTGCTTGACGGAAGCGGATATCCTAGGGGACTTAAAGGAGATGAGATTCCTTTTGAGTCCAGAATATTGACTGTTATTGATATATTTGAGGCTTTGACCTCAAGCGACAGACCTTATAAAAAGGCTATGGCTAAAGAAAACGCTTTTGAGATTCTTCATAAAATGGCTGATGAAAATAAAATTGACAAAGAAGTATTGAGTTTATTTGAAGCCGCTGTTAAATTGAGGGAAGAATGCCCGCAAGGGGGTAATTTATCTGATGAGGTGAAATAATGATAGCGATAATACCTGAATTAAGTGACTTGAGTAATTGTGTTGAATTTGCGGAAAAAAATTCTTTGGGATTTGAATATAATGATTTTTATGAGCCTTGTATTTTAGATGATAAATTAGAATTGGACAAAAGAATAAATATATATAAGAGTTTGAACAGACCATATAAAAAAGATACTTTGCACGGCGCTTTTTATGATATTATACATTTTAGTGTTGATGAAAAAATAAGAAATCACAGTATATATAGAATGACGCAGTCTATGGAAGTCGCTGAAAAACTTGGCTGCAGAGGAGTTGTTTTTCATACTAACATTAGTCCTTGCTTTGCTCATTCTCAATGGTATATTAATGATTGGCTTGAAAAAAGTGTTATTGCTTTGGAAAAGCTTTTTGAGTATGCCGGGGATATTGAAATATATTTTGAAAATATGCTTGACAACAGTCCAGAGTATTTATATATGCTTTCTGAAAGTATGAAAAACGAAAAGAGATTTGGAGTGTGTCTTGATGTGGCACATTTGATGGTGATGAGCGGAAAAACTGAAATTTGGTTTGAGAAACTTGCTCCTTTTATAAAACATTTTCATTTTAATGATAATAATTTGCTTTATGACGAGCATTTGACTATAGGTAATGGGAAAATTGACTGGAAACAAGTCTCTGTTCTTTTAAAACAATATAACCTTTTTGATGGAAATATAAGTAAATTGATTGAGGTTAGGGGTTTGAAAAGCGCGGAGGAGAGTTTTAAGTATATTAAAGATAATGAGTTGTTTGTATAATGGAAACACCGTATAATTCAAAAAATTATTTTTATTATCCTTTGTGTGGTGTTTCCTGAGAATCAAAATATAGGAAACGTTAGTGTTTTTGGAAAGAGGTACATAATTTTGAATCAGTTTTTAAGGACAGAATATTTATTTGGAAAAGATAATATGCGTATATTTGAAAATTCTAAAATAGCTGTTTTTGGTATTGGGGGTGTAGGCGGTTATGTCGTGGAGGCACTGGTCAGGAGTGGTATTGGCGCTGTTGATTTGATTGACAACGACAGGGTTTCAGTTTCTAATATTAATCGGCAGATTATCGCTACAATGAAAACAGTGGGAATGTATAAAGCAGATGTGATGAAAGAACGTGTTTTAGATATTAATCCCAATATAAAAGTTAAAGCTTATAAAGTATTTTATATGCCTGATACGTCAGACCAATTTGACTTTTCACAATACGATTATGTTGTTGACGCTATTGATACAGTGACGGGAAAAATTGAATTGATTATAAACGCTCAAAATGCTAATGTTCCTATTATAAGTTCTATGGGAGCGGGAAATAAAGTTAATCCTACAGAATTTAAAGTCGCGGACATATTTGAAACTTCTGTTTGTCCTCTCGCGAAGGTTATGAGGCGTGAACTGAAAAAAAGAGGGGTTAGAAAGCTTAAAGTTGTGTATTCCCAGGAAAAGCCTATTATTTCTGTTTATGATAATGATAATTGTGAGAATGATTTTGATTTTTACTCAAAAGATAGTGAAAATTCTATAAGACGCAAACAGATTCCTGGGAGTGCTGCTTTTGTTCCGTCTGTCGCTGGACTTATTATTGCTGGCGAGGTTTTGAAAGATTTATCAAAACTGTAAAAATCACGGCAAAGCCCCATATGCGCTGAGTTAAGACCGTGGGACGCTATCCCACACCCTGTAAGCCCTTTAAAAAGGGCTTAACCCTAAACTTTAACATGCAAAAACTATCGTTTTCGCTGATTATTTTAATAAACTATTCGAAAAACGTAGTTTTTCGTAAAAGTTTTTGCCTCGCTTTTTTCAAAAAGCGAGTGGAGTTTGAGGCAGAGCCTCAAGGTTTTTGCTAACTTAGTGCATATGGTGGCAAAGCCCAAAGGTTTTAATTTATTAAACGAATGTGATGTTTTCCAGAATTTTGTGGAAAAATTTTAAAGAATGTGATATAATAATTCAATATTTGATTGGAGGTGTTTTTGTGAATATTAAATTGGAAAATATTCTCGCGGTTATAAGTGATGAGGATAATTATGAAATAAGAGAAACCAGTATATTTATAAAAGATGGGATTATTGCCGGAATTGATGATTTTGATGGAGTGTTTGAGGCGGATAAGGTTATTGACGGCAAAAATAAATTGGTTATTCCTGGGTTGATTAATTGTCATACACATACTTATATGTCTGTATTTAGAAATATAGCTGACGATTTGTCGTTTGATGAATGGCTTTTTAAAAATATTATGCCGAGAGAGGACAAACTTTCTTCTGAAGATGCTTATTGGGGCGCTTTGCTTTCCTGTATTGAAATGATTAAAACAGGCACTACTTGTTTTCTTGATATGCATATGTTTAAAAATCAGACCGCTAAAGCCACTGTTGATTCTGGTATGAGAGCTGTTATATCAAGAGGGCTTTCTGGCGAGAACAGAAGTGAAGACGGCGCTGTACGAAGAATTAATGAGGCTTTGGAGGAGTTTGAGGAATGGAAAAATGAAAAAAAGCTTTCGTTTATGCTTGCTCCTCACGCTATTTATACTTGTGGGACGGATTATATTAAATTTATTATTGATAAAGCTAAAGAATATAATCTGCCACTTCATACACATTTGTCTGAAACAAGATATGAAGTTTCGGAATCTGAAAAAAATTATGGTATGACTCCTGTTCAGTATCTTGACAGCCTTGGTTTTTTTGAATTGAATACAGTTGCCGCTCATTGTGTGCATCTTAAAGACTCGGATTTTAAAATATTTAAGAAAAAAAATGTAAATGTGGTTTTAAATCCTAAGAGTAATATGAAACTGGGAAATGGATTCGCGCCTGTTTATAGAATGATTAATGAGGGAATTAACGTTTGTATGGGAACAGACAGTGCTGCAAGTAATAATAGTTTGAATTTATTTTCTGATATGAATTGTACCGCTCTTATTCATAAGGCGGTAAATGAAAACCCTAAAGCTGTTACAGCTTTTGAGGTGTTTAAGGCGGCTACTATTAATGGAGCGAAGGCTCTTGGAATTAATTCGGGACAGATTAAAGAGGGAAAAGCTGCTGACCTTGCTATTCTTGATTTGAATTGTCCTCAGATGCGTCCGAAAAACAATATTATTGCGGCGCTTTCTTATTCCGCTAATGGTTCGGAGGTTGATACGGTTATTATTGACGGTGAGATTGTTATGGAAAACAGAAAATTGTTGAATGTTGATGAAAATGAGGTTTATGAAAGTGTTGAGAAAATAGCTGAAAAAATAAAATAACTGATTTTGGAGGTTTTTGAATTGAAAAGTGAGATTTATGATTTGAATCTTTGGGAAAGCGGACAAAAGAAAATTGACTGGGTAAAACAAAATATGGATTTACTTAGAAGTATTGAAGAAGAATTTTCTAAAGATAAGCCTTTTGCTGGACTAAAAATTGCTCTTTCTATTCATCTTGAGGCTAAAACGGCTTATTTATGTAAGGTTTTGGCGGCAGGCGGAGCACAAATGTATGTTACGGGAAGCAACCCTTTATCGACGCAGGACGATGTCGCGGCGGCTCTTGTTCACGATGGACTTAATGTTTTCGCTAAATACGGCGCTACAGAGGAAGAGTATGAAAGACATATTTCTAAAGTTATTGAAGCGGGGCCTAATATTATTATTGATGATGGCGGTGATTTGGTTAATTTGATTCACAACAAATATCCAGAAAAGATTGCTGATGTAATTGGCGGGTGCGAGGAAACAACTACAGGGATTATTCGCCTTATTGGTATGAATAAAGAAAACAAGCTTAAATTTCCTATGGTTTTGGTGAATAATGCTAAGTGCAAATATTTATTTGACAATAGATATGGAACGGGTCAGTCTGTTTGGGACGGAATTAATAGAACTACTAATTTAATTGTTGCTGGAAAAAATGTTGTTGTCGCTGGATATGGCTGGTGTGGAAAAGGCGTCGCTATGCGGGCAAAGGGACTTGGCGCTTCTGTTATTGTTACGGAAATTGACCCCATTAAGGCTATGGAAGCTGTTATGGATGGCTTTAAGGTTATGAAAATGGAGGAAGCCGCTAAAATAGGTGATTTCTTTGTTACTGTGACTGGATGCTGTGATGTTATTACTGAAAATTCTTTTAAAGTTATGAAAGACGGCGCTATTTTATGCAACGCTGGTCATTTTGATGTTGAGGTTGATGTTAAGGGGCTTAAGAAAATCGCTGTTGAGGAAAAAGCGGCGAGAAATAATATTATGGGATATAGAATGCAAAATGGTAATTGGCTTTATGTTATAGCGGAAGGCAGGTTGGTTAATCTTGCCGCCGGCGACGGGCATCCTGCCGAGATTATGGATATGAGTTTTGCTATTCAAGCTTTGAGCGCTTTATATCTTGTTAAGAATAAAGGCTCTTTTGATGAAAATATTATTTATGTTCCAGAGGAAGTTGATAAGGAAGTTTCCAGAAGAAAGCTTAAATTTTGGAATCTTCAAATCGATGAACTTACAGAAAAGCAAAAAAAATATTTGAACATATAGAGGAGAAATATAAAATTTTTGAGTGATACGGATGGATATTTTAAGAATGAAGTCTGTATCACTTTTTATATTTTTTAGGTGTTTAATATATTAAAACTATAATTAATAGAAAATTCTTTTTTGTTTTGTATGATTATCATCTGGATTTTTTAACAAGTTTATTTTTTTGGAAAAATAAATAAAAAACGATAATGCGTCTTATCTTTTTAAAGTAAAATTATACAATAAAATCAAAAATAAATTTGATATTTATAAAAAATTATAAAAATTTTTGTGAATATGTCATAATAGTATTGACCTTTTTTGTATATTGTGTTATAAATATATATGTGTCTATTTAATGAATTGGTGAAACAGACGCTTATTTATGAATTAAAATTTTACATATTGTTTTACTGTTAAATACTGTTTATTGAAAAATCTTAATTATGCGAAAATAATAAAGAGAATGAACAAGCAAAATTTAATGAGGCTTGATATATTAAGATTTTTTTATTTTGAGCTAAGGAAATGCCGCATAATTCAAAAAATAAAAATAATTTTAGCGTGAGCTGCAAAAAAATTGAGCAGAAGTGCGAGTTTTTAAACTTGCTTGGAGCGTATTTTTTTGCGAAATTATTTTTATTTCCTCTTTGTGCGGTGTTTCCCTGAAAGTTTTGCGAATTGTTTTAAATTTAAGGAGGATATTTGAATGGACTATAAATCGGCAGGCGTTGATGTTGAGGCAGGATATAAATCCGTTGAACTTATGAAAAAATATGTCAAAGGCACTTTTAGAAAGGAAGTTATGACTGATTTGGGAGGTTTTGGCGGACTTTTTTCAATTGCTAAAGCTAAGGATATGAAAGAGCCGGTTCTTGTTTCTGGTACTGACGGAGTTGGAACAAAGCTTAAGCTTGCTTTTATAATGAATAAGCACGATACTATTGGTATTGACGCGGTTGCTATGTGTGTTAATGACGTTGTTTGCAGCGGAGCTGAACCTTTGTTTTTTTTGGATTATATTGCCTGCGGTAAAAATTTTCCGGAAAAAATCGCTCTTATTGTTAAGGGAGTAGCTGAGGGCTGCGAACAGGCCGGAGCATCTCTTATTGGAGGGGAAACCGCTGAAATGCCAGGATTTTATCCTGCTGATGAATATGACCTTGCTGGTTTTACAGTTGGTATACTTGATAAGGCTAACGTTATTGACGGGAGCGAAATTATGGAGGGAGATGTTCTTATAGGAATAGCGTCAAGCGGAATCCATTCAAACGGTTATTCTCTTGTGAGAAAGGTTTTTGATATTTCAGAAGAAACAGTGCAACAATATTTTGACGAACTTGGATTGACTTTGGGAGAAGCTTTGCTTATTCCTACAAAGATTTATGTTAAATCTGTTTTGGAGCTTATTAAGAATATTAAGGTTAAAGGTATAAGCCATATTACTGGAGGCGGGTTTGTTGAAAATATTCCGCGAATGCTCCCTGACGGAATAAAGGCGGTTATTAATGAGGGGACTTGGCCTGTTTTGCCTGTTTTTGAACTTTTGCAGAAAAAGGGAGATATTGATAGAATGTCTATGTATAATACTTTTAATATGGGTATTGGTATGGTTTTGGCAGTTGATAAGGCCGACGCTGAAAAGACAATTGATATTCTTGAAAAACAGGGGGAAAAGGCTTATATAATTGGAGAAACAGCCAAAGGAGATGGAATTGATATATGCTTAAAATAGGAGTTCTCGTTTCAGGCGGGGGAACTAATTTACAAGCTATTATTGACGCTATTGACGCGGGGAAAATTAATGGTGAAATTGTCGCCGTTGTGAGCAACAGAAAAGACGCTTACGCCCTTGAACGCGCAAAAAAGCATAATATCGAAACGGCTTGGATTTCAAAAAAACAGTTTGTCTCTTTTGATGAATATGAAGACGCTTTAATTGATTATTTTAAGGCAAAAAATGTTGGTCTTGTTATTTTTGCCGGTTTTATGGTTATATTGACTTCAAAGTTTGCTGACGCTTTTAAAAATAAAATTATTAATATTCACCCTTCTCTCATACCATCTTTCTGCGGAAAGGGATTTTATGGACTGAAAGTACACGAGGCTGCTTTGGCTAAAGGTGTTAAAGTTACAGGCGCTACGGTTCATTTTGTTGATTCTGAAGCTGATACTGGTCCTATTATCTTGCAAAAGGCTGTTGAGGTGAAAGAGGGAGATACTCCCGAAATTTTACAAAAAAGAGTTATGGAGCAGGCGGAATGGGTTATTTTTCCGGAGGCTGTCAGGCTTTTTGCGGAAGAAAAGCTTGTTGTTGAAAATAACATTGTTAGGAGAGTTGATTGATGAAAGTTTTGGTTGTCGGAGGAGGAGGAAGAGAACACGCTATTGTTCTTAAACTTAAAGAATCCAAAAAAATTGACAAGATTTACTGCGCGCCGGGTAATGCCGGAATTTCACGTGACGCTCAGTGTGTTGATATTAAAGCTACAGATATTTTTGCTTTGGCTGATTTTGCTAAAAGCGAGAAAATTGATTTTACTGTTGTTGGAATGGATGACCCTCTTGTTATGGGTATTGTTGACGAGTTTGAAAAACAGGGGCTTAGAATTTTTGGCCCAAGAAAAAACGCTGCTATTATTGAGGGCAGCAAGGCTTTTTCAAAGGAACTTATGAAAAAATATAATATACCTACCGCTAAATATGAAACTTTTAGTGATTTTGAAAGCGCTTATTCTTACATAAAAGAAAATAAACTTCCTATTGTTGTGAAAGCTGACGGTCTTGCTCTTGGAAAAGGCGTTATTATATGCAATAGCCTTGAAGAAGCGAAAGCTGGTCTTAAACAAATTATGATTGATAAAAAGTTCGGGGAATCTGGAAGCAAGGTTGTTGTTGAGGAATTTTTGACGGGACCGGAAGTTTCAGTTTTGTCATTTTGTGATGGAACTACTCTTATTCCTATGGTTTCCGCTCAAGACCATAAACGTGCTTTTGACGGCGATGAGGGACTTAATACGGGAGGTATGGGAACTTTTTCTCCAAGCAGAATTTATACTGATGAAATCGCTGACGTATGTATGGAAAAAATATTTAAACCCACAGTTTCCGCGCTTAAAAAAGAGGGCAGGGAATTTAAGGGGATTATTTATTTTGGGCTTATGATTACAGACGATGGTCCTAAAGTTATAGAATATAACGCTAGATTTGGCGACCCCGAAACACAAGTTATTTTACCTCGGCTTGAAAGCGATTTGCTTGAGGTTTTTGAGGCTTGCGTTGACGGAACTTTGGATAAAATAGAGGTTAAATGGAAAAATAACGCTGCCGCTTGTGTTATTCTGGCTTCGGGAGGATATCCGGAAAGTTATGATAAGGGATTTCCTATTTATGGACTTGAAAATTGTGACAGGAGAGATGATATTTTTGTTTATCACGCTGGAACGGCTTTAAAAGATAATGGTTTTGTTACAAACGGAGGACGTGTTCTTGGTATTACAGGTGTAGGAAAAAATCTTGACGAGGCTATTAAGATTGCTTATCAGGGCGTTGATTTGGTAAGTTTTGATAAAATGCACTTTAGGCGTGATATAGGTGTAAAGAGGAGTTAAAAAGTTTAATCTTATTGAAAAAATCTATTTACTTTATACTTGAGTTTTGGTATAATTGTAAAGAAGGAGTGTTTCTATGATTTTTGATAAAATGTTTACGCAAAACACTGTTCTGGAGTCCGCTTTGCAGGCTTCGGAATTTAAAAATCAAGTCATTCTTAACAATATGGCTAATGCCGATACCCCTAATTTTAAGGGCAGTGAGGTTGAGTTTCAAAGTGTTCTTGATAATGCTATAGAATCCTCTAAAATTAACGGAAAACTTGATATGAGTTCTGTTTTGCCCGCTGTTAAAAAGCAACATTATGGCTATACGGTGAGAATTGACGAAAACAATGTTGATATTGAGTCTGAAATGGTTAAATTTTATAAAAATTCAGCAATGTACGATGTCATCGCTAATGCCGCGATTAGTAATAATAACAGGCTTAATACAGTTTTAACCAATCTTAAATAATTTTAGAGAGAAGGAATTTTTATGTCATTTTTTGGCTCTTTGGATACAAGCGCTTCGGCGCTTACCGCACAAAGACTTAGAATGGATGTTATTAGTCAGAATATGGCTAACGTTGACACAACAAGGACAGAATCTGGCGAGCCTTATAAAAGAAAGGTTGTTTTATTTCAGGAAATAGGTTCTAAGTCTTCTTTTGCTCATTATTTGGGTAAGGCTATGGACTCGGATGTTGGAAAAGGCGTTAGGGTTACACGCGTGGTGAACGATGAAACGCCTGGAAGCCGTTTTTATGACCCTACTCATCCGGATGCTGACGAGGACGGCTATGTTACAAATTCTAATGTAAATATTGTTGAGGAAATGGTTAATATGATTTCTGCCAGCCGTTCTTATGAAGCAAATATTACCGCTATTAATACCACGAAATCCATGATTGCGAAAACACTTGAAATTGGTAAGTAGAAATTGTTAAAACCGGAGGAGTGAAATTATGAAAACAGATACAAACTTATTTCAAATTCAAAAACTTACGCTTGATGATTTTAACGGCGGCAGTTCTGTACAAAAAAGCGGCGGTGATGGTTTTGAAACTTTTTTTGACGCAGCTATGGGTTTATATAACGAAACGAATGTTTATCAGCTTGAGGCTGAACAGATGCAGATTGACTATGTTACGGGAAAGACAGATGATATAATCGCTCTTAATATGGCGCAAAGCAGAGCTACTTCGGCGCTTCAGTTTACCACACAGGTTACAAGCAAAGTCTTAAACGCTTATCAGGAAATTATGCGTATGCAGATTTAATTAAGTTTTTTATTTAAAGTATACGCATAAGAGAGGTGAAATAAGTGCAGGAGAAAATTCAGAAATATAGGACTCAGCTTTCAGAAAAGTGGAATGACGCTGAAACAAGTACGAAGGTTAAATTTGTCGCCGTTGCGGTTTGCCTTGTTATTGCTATTGGCTTAACTATATATTTTACAACAAGACCAAACTGGGTCGTTTTTGAGTCTAACGCCGATATTCAAACTATTGGCAAAATTCAGAACGCTTTTGACGAGGCGGGAATTGATAATCAAATTACAAAAAATGGTACCGCTATTGAAGTTAAACAGGAAGATGTCAACAGAGCTAAGGTACATATTGCTGAACAAAATATTACAGATACGGGATTTACGTTTGATGACGCCCTTAATGCTAATAATATGGGTTTATCGGAATCAGATAAGGACCAGATATATTTAAGAGCTTATGAAAATGATATTGAAAATCAAATTAAATCTGTTGATGGAGTGGAATCTGCTAAAGTAAAACTCGTTCTTCCAAATGATGATGTTTTTTTTGAGAGTGATAAAAAAGATGCCAGCGCTGGCATTACTCTTTATACAAGTAAAGAACTTTCTAAAGAACAGGCTGTTTCTATCGCAAGACTTGCGGCTATGAGTGTGGACGGTCTTAAAATGGAAAATATTGAAATTGTTGACCAAAACGCTAATAGTCTTTATTCAGGCGCGGTTGTTAACGCTGGAGGATATTCCTCTAAAAGTGAGATTGAACAACAGAAGAAAAAAGAAATTGAGCTTAAAATAAGAAGCGCTTTATCTCAGTTATACAATGAAATTAATATAATATCAAATCTTAAAATGGACTGGGATAAAAAACAACAGAAAAATACAACTTATACACCGCCTATTAATGATTCTTCTGTGGGTGTGCCAAGCAAAACTACGGAGGAGGAAGAAGAAGTTTTAAATGGTACGCCGGAAGACGCGCCAGGTACTGATACTAATGATGAGAATCCTCCTAATTATGCTATTGGCGAAGGCGGAAATTCTTCTTATTCGGCCACAAAAAGGGCTAATGATTATTTGTATAATAAAGAAGAAGTTGTTATTGACATTGACGGAGGAGAACTTGTTCCTGATGAGTCTTCTATTGCCGTTTATGTTTACAGAAACAGAGAATACAAAGAGGCTGACCTTATTAATTCTGGTCAAATTAATGAGGATAATACTTGGGAGAGTTTTAAAGAACAAAATTCAGCCGAAATTAAAATGGATATTGACCAAGATGTAATTGACTCTTTGAGAGTTGGTACGGGTATTGAAAATCTGACGGTTATTGGATATGAAAAACCTGTATTTATTGACGCTGTTGAGGAATCTGTCGCTATTGAACAGATTGTTATGCTTGTTATACTTGCTATCTTGCTTATTCTTCTTGCTTTCGGACTTATTAAGAAAACTCATCCTGATGAGGTTGAGGAAGTTGAGCCGGAGCTTTCTGTTGAGGATTTGCTTGTAAGTACACAGCTTGAGGACGAAAAAGAAGAAATGCTTGCTGAAATTGATACAAGTGTTGAATCAGAGTACAAGAAGCAGATTGAGAAATTTGTTGGTGAGAAGCCGGAGGCGGTTGCTCAGCTTCTTAGAAACTGGCTTAGTGATGAATGGGAGTGATGACGGATGCCTATACCTTATGAGGAATATACGGGAAAAGAAAAAGCCGCTATGCTTTTGATTACGCTGGGGCCTGAAAAATCCTCGGATATTTTTAAATATCTGAAAGATGAGGAAATAGAGACTCTTACTTTGGAAATAGCCAATATCGCTACGGTTCTTCCTGATATTAAAGAAAAAGTTCTTGAAGAATTTTATCAAATTTGTATTGCTCAGCAATATATTACAGAGGGCGGTATTTCTTACGCTAAACAAATTCTTGAAAAGGCTCTTGGTCAGGATAAGGCTTATGAGATTATTAATAAGCTTACCGTTTCTTTGCAGGTTCGTCCTTTTGATTTTATCCGAAAAGACGATGTGAGCCAAGTTATTAACTTTATACAAAATGAACATCCTCAGACTATCGCTCTTGTATTATCATATTTGAAACCAGCTCAGGCCGCTCAGATAATTTCTTCTCTTAACGCTGATAAGCAGGCTGATGTTGCTAGAAGAATAGCTATGATGGACAGAACAAGCCCAGATGTTATTAAAGAGGTTGAGTCTGCTTTGGAAAAGAAACTTTCTTCTCTTATGACTACTGACTATGCTGATGTCGGCGGTGTTGACGCTATCGTTGAGATACTTAATTCTGTTGACAGAGCGACAGAGAAAAATATTATGGAAAGTCTTGAAACTGATTATCTTGAGCTTTCTGAAGAAATTAAGAAGAAAATGTTTGTATTTGAGGATATTCTTACTATGGATAATCGTTCTATTCAGACTGTTCTTCGTCAGGATATTGACCAGAAAGAACTTGCTATTGCTCTTAAAGGCTCTAGTGAGGAAGTTCAGGAGATTATTTTCCAGAACCTTTCAAAACGTCTTGCCGCTATGATTAAAGAGGATATGGAAATTATGGGGCCTGTTCGTAAATCTGATGTTGAGGAGGCTCAGCAGAAGATTGTTAATATTATAAGAAGGCTTCAAGAGTCGGGTGAGATTATTATTGCAAGAGGCGGAGGCGACGAGATAATTGTCTAAGATTTTAAAAGCTAATTTTATACGTGTTGACAGTGATAATAAAATTAATATTGAAGTTCCTAATTTTAAGTCTAAATCTATTAATCAGCAGGAAACTTTTCAAAAGGTTAATCACGAGATTGATTTTGAGGATTTTGATGAACTTTCATTAACAGATGATTTTGATGATGATTTTGACAGTGATTTTGATTTGAATGACGGTTTTATAAACAATAATTCTGCTCTTGAGAACGCTAACGATGAGGCTAATAAAATTATAGACAACGCTAATTATCAAGCTGAAAATATTATTAATGACGCTTTGCAAAAAGCGGAACTTCAAAAAGAAGAAATTTTTGAAAATGCTCGTAATGAAGGCTATGAGGCTGGTATTGCTGAAGCTGAAGAAGAAATGGCGGCTTTAAGAGAAGAAGCTAAACAAACTCTTGAAGACGCTTTAAATCAGAGGGAGGAAATTATTAACAATATTGAGGGCGATATGGTTGAAGTTATCGTTAATGTTGTTGATAAACTTCTTTCAAAAACTCTTGATTTGGATAAAAGTATTATTCTTAATCTTGTAAGACAAGGATTATCTCAGACAACTATTAGCGGGGAAGTGTTTATTCGGGTTTCTGAGAGTGATTATGAAATTGTGGTTAATAATAAAGACAGTTTCCTTAATTTTGTCGACAGTAATACCACTATTGAGGTTGTTAAGGATTTTTCTTTTGATAAGGGCGACTGTGTTATTGAAACGCCATTTGGAAATATTGACTGTAGTTTAAGTCAGCAGTTTGAGGGGCTTAAAAATAGTTTGTACTATATTTTGGGAAATGGGTGAAACGATTGAATGCTATTGATATTTCAAAATATAATTCTGTTTTAGAAAAAGTTTATATTAAAAAGCTCGGCAGGGTTTCTCAGGTTGTCGGACTTACTATTGAATCAATCGGGCCAGTTGTAAGCGTTGGCTGCAGCTGTTATATAAAAGCTAATAAATATAGTAAACCTATTTTGGCCGAGGTTGTTGGTTTTAAGGAAAACAAAATATTGCTGATGCCTCTTGGCAGCATGGATGGGATTGGTCCCGGAAGTGTTGTTGAGGCATCGGAAAAACCTCTTTCTGTTAAGGTTGGGTATGCTCTTTTAGGAAGGGTTTTGGATGGTTTGGGCAATCCTATGGATAATAAAGGCCCTTTGAACTGCTCTAAAGAATATCCTACAAGCAATACTCCTCCTGACCCTTTGAAAAGGCGCAGAATTAAAGATATTCTTCCACTTGGCGTTAAACCTATAGACGGTCTTTTGACTGTTGGGAAGGGTCAGCGTATTGGTATTTTTGCCGGAAGCGGTGTTGGTAAAAGTACTCTGATGGGTATGATTGCCAGGAATACAAAGGCTGATATTAACGTTATCGCTCTGATTGGAGAACGAGGCAGAGAGGTTAGAGAGTTTATTGAGAAAGACTTGGGGGAAGAAGGACTTAAAAGGTCGGTGCTTGTTATTGCTACTTCTGACCAGCCGGCTCTTGTAAGACTTAAGGCGGCTCAAGTCGCTACATCTATTGCTGAATATTTCAGAGAAGAAGGCAATGACGTTTTGTTGCTTATGGATTCGCTTACAAGATATGCTATGGCACAAAGAGAAGTTGGGCTCGCGACCGGCGAACCGCCTGTTTCAAGAGGATATACACCATCGGTATTTTCGGTTATGCCTAAATTGCTTGAAAGAGCGGGGACTTCTGATAAGGGTTCTATAACAGGGCTTTATACTGTTTTGGTAGATGGCGACGACTTGACTGAACCCGTTACTGATACGGCAAGAGGTATTCTTGACGGACATATTGTTCTCTCTAGAAAACTTGCTAATAAAAACCATTATCCCGCTATTGATGTATTGGCAAGTGTATCTCGTGTTATGAGCGATATTGTTACCGCGGAGCATAAAAAAACCGCTTTTGAGGTAAAAAAGACTATGGCTGTCTATTCAGACGCTGAAGACCTTATAAATATTGGCGCTTATGTTAGAGGAAGTAACCCGGAAATTGACTATGCTATTGAAAAACACCCTGCTGTTATAGATTTTTTGACACAAAGCACTGACTCGAAATTTGAGTTTGACCAGGTTTTAAATCAAATGTTTGGAATTACGGGAGCGTGATTTGATTGGCGGGATTTAAGTTTAGAATGCAAAGTTTTTTGGGAGTTAAAGAAAAAATTGAAGACCAAAAAAAGCTTGAATATGGAAAGGCTTTGAAAAAACTTGATGATGAAAAAAATTTGCTGAAGGAACTTTGTGACAAAAAGGAAAATTTAATTTATTCTATTAGAAACAGTATTCATTCTGGTATTAGGTCAGAGGAACTGAGAAGATATAATTCTTTTTTGGATTACATAAAAAGGAAAATTGAAGACCAAAAAAATGTTGTTAAAAAGGCGGAGGAGTTTGCCGAAAATAAAAGACTTGAACTTGTTGAGGCTATGAAAGAAAGAAAAATGCTTGACGTTATTAAGGAAAATGACAAGATTGAGTATAACAAAGAGCAGCTTCTGAAAGAACAGAAGATTGTTGATGAAATTGTAAGCTATCAATATAATAACGCTTGATTTACAGTAAAAGTTATGTACGGGAGGTTGCAGAAATGGCAGCTAAAACCAAGGTTAATGAAAATGATGTTTCCATTCCTGAAAATGAAAACGTTAATATAGATAAGGCTGAAAAAAAGGCCGAAAAGAAAAAAGATAAGAAAAAGGATAAAAAGAAAGGAAAAGGAAGAGGTAAATGGATTTTCCTTTTGATAGTGCTGGTTCTTATTGGCTGTATTGTTTTTGAGTTTGCCACGAACTTTTTTGGGTTGAGAGAAGATTATTTTTATCCGGCATTGAGAAATGTTCCGGTTGTTAAAGACTGGATTCCTGCTGAAGAAGGCGGAGAAGAAGATGAATACAGCGGTTTGACCAAAGAACAGCTTATTGTTCAAAATAAAAAACTTGAGGCGGAAAAAAAGGCTCTTGAGGAAGATAAAGAAAATTTGTCAAAGCGAATTTCTGATAATGACGCGGAAATGACAAGGCTTAAAGAAATAGAGGCTCAGCAGGTTCAATTTAAAAATGATAAAGAGGCTTTTGACAGGATGATTGCTGAAAATGACCCTAACGCTTACAGCGCTTATTATGAGAGTGTTTATCCTGAAAACGCTGACGCTATTTATAAAGAGGTTGTTGCTCAGCAGGCGGTTGATAAGGAATTAAAAAAATATGTGCAGACATTTGAGAATATGAAAAAAGATGCCGCCGCTAAGGTTCTTGAGGAAATGATTGGAACCGATATGGATTTGGTTGTTCGTATACTTAATAATATAAGCCCTGAACAAAGGGGCGCTATACTTGGTGCTATGGAGTCTGAAAATGCCGCTGCCGCGGCAAAGCAAATGGCGCCGGAAGAACAACAATAATTTTTTTAAGGAGGTGAAAGAAAAATGGAATTGACAAAACTGCTTTTGAATAGTTTGTCGGCTTCAAGTGATAATTTGAAAAGAAACACTGAAGTTAAACAGAGTGAAAATAAATTTGAGAGTTATTTGAACGGTTCTTCATCAAATAAGGAAACAAATAAAATTTCTTCTAAAAACGACAAATATAATAACGTTTCAAAAACAAATAATGATAAGAATTATTCTGACAAGAAAATTGTTAAAAAAGCTGATTCTGAAACAGATAAAGCTGTTAATGCCAAAGAACAGAAAAAAGAAAGTATAACTGATGACAAAGTTAAAACGGAAGACAGTAAAAAAACTCAAATTTCTGAAGAAACCGAAAATATTATTTCGGAAAAAGAAATTGAACTTCAGGAAGAAATCGCTAAAATTCTTGGCATTGACGTAGATGAAGTTAAAAATGTTCTTGAACAGCTTGGGGTTAATGTGTTTGAACTTGAAAATCCTGAAAATCTTCTTAGCTTTTTGCAGGAAGTATTTCAAGCGGAAGTTCCGTCGGATCTTTTGGCTATTGACGGAATAAAGGATACTATGGTTCAGATTAAACAGATGGTTGAGGAAAAAACAACCGATTTTGAAAACTTGCTTAATGATTTGGATTTGGATTTTGAAACTCTTAGGCAGATTAAAGATAACATTAATGAAAGTGAAACACCTGTTTTGAAGGAAGATGGAAGTGATATTGCTTCTGACAATGAGGAAGTTTCTTCTATGGAACAAAATGCTGTTAAACAGGGGGCTGTTAAAGATAGTGATGTTTCTTTTAAAGAGAAAAAAGAAACGAACGCTTTAGATTATTCCGAAACTGACAATATTCAAACTGAAACAGCTGCTGCTGTTGAATCTTCTGAAAATACCAGTATGAAAAATGATTTTACAGGACAGAACAGTTTTCAAAATAATATGAATTTTGAAAATAATGGAAGCAATAACAACAACACAAATGGTCTTAACGCTGTCACTTTTGAGAATATTAACAAGGCTTTGAGCCAGGTTGCCGCTAAAACTCAAACAATGCGAAATGTTAATACCGCTGATGTTATTAATCAAATCATTGATAAATTTAAAGTTGGAATAGTTAAGGAAAATGTCAGCGAAATAAGAGTTACTTTAAAACCTGATTATCTTGGTGATGTGGCTCTTAAAATTGTTAGTGAAAACGGTATTGTTTCCGCTCAGTTTACCGCTGAAAATCAAAGAGTTAAAGAGATTATAGAATCTAATTTCAATAATCTTAAAAATATGCTTGACGAGCAAGGTGTTCAGGTTTCAGCACTGTCTGTTTCTGTCGGCGGTGAGGATTCTGAAAATGAAAGGCGGAAATTTGAGTTTGAACAGTCAAAATCCTCAAAAAGAATAAACAATATTATAAATAATTCCTCGGATGAGGAAGAAGAAAAAATTGAATATGTTGATGAGGGAGATGTCCTTCAGACAAGTGTAAATTATACGGCATAAGGAGGTATGGCTATGGCTACAACAGACACGTCGCTTTTTTATGACATAGCGGCGAATAAAGCTAATAAAGATAACACTAATTCGAGTACAGCCTCTAAGAAAAACTCTGATTTGGATAAGGACGCTTTTTTAAGGCTTCTTGTTACTCAATTGCAGTATCAAGACCCTCTTGACCCTATGGACAATACGGAATTTGTTTCTCAGATGGCTCAGTTCTCGGCTCTTGAACAGATGAACAATCTTAACAATACTATGACTAACAGTCAGGCGTATGGTATGATTGGAAGAACTGTTTTCGCTAAGGTTTATAATGAAACTAAAAATGTTTATGAGGATATTTCCGGAACTGTTGATTCTATTACAATTAAAAAGTCTGGGGCGTATTTGAATATAGGTGATAAAGAAGTTCCTTATTCTGACGTTCAGCAGGTTTACTCTACAGACGTTAATACAAGTATTGACAGAAATCTTGTGGTTTCTCAGGCTCTTTCGCTTGTGGGAAAATCTATTCAAGCTATTACAATTGATGATAAGCTTGAGGCAAAAGATTTTGTTGAGGGTAAAGTTGATTATGTTAAATTTATTGATGATGTTCCTGTTTTGAGTGTGGGAGGAAAAGATGTTCATACTTATGAGGTTATTTCTGTTTCTGACAATACTCTTTTGAAAGGACAGACATTGTCTGCAGAGGTATATAAAGGCGATAACTATGATAAATCTACGGTTACTGGTCCTATTACTGATGTTTCTATCGGCAAGGATTCGGTTTTCCTTACAATTGACGGACAAAAAGTTGAGGTTAAGGATGTTACTTCTGTATTAAACTCATTAGCTTATGTTGGCAAAGAAATTAAATATAACGGAAAAGTCGGCGATAAGGAAGTTAATGTCGCTGGAAAGGTTGATTCGGTTATAATTAAAGATAAAGAATGCTATCTTGTTGTGGGTGATGAGGAAGTTCCTGTTTCAAAATTGTAAGGATTAAAGCATAACAGACAGAGTGGTGATTTTTTAATGCGTATATATAATAATAACATTATATTGCCTGAAAACGTCAAAACAAAAACTCAAAAGAGTTCTGAAAGTTTAAGTGGGGCAAATTCTTTTCAAAATATTTTCAGCAACAAACTTGAAGATAATTCACCAATTCATTTTTCAAAACACGCTTCTATGAGGCTTAATGAAAGAAATGTTTCACTTTCATCGGAACAGATTAAAAGAGTTGAAAGCGGAATTGATAAGGCCTCTAAAAAAGGTATTAACGATTCTCTTGTTTTGGTGGATAATGTCGCTCTTGTTGTTAATGTGAAAAATAAAGTGGTTATTACCGCTATGAACAGTGAAAACGAAAATATATTTACTAATATTGACGGCGCCGTTATTGTTTAGCCGGACCTTTTATTTGGAGGCTAAGCCGTTCTTGAATGACTGATTGGACGGCTTACGGCGCTATTTTAAGGAGGTAATCTATTATGATGAGATCTTTGTTCTCGGGCGTTTCTGGTCTGAGAATTCATCAAACAAAAATGGACGTTATAGGTAATAATATCTCTAATGTCAATACGGTTGGTTTTAAAAGGTCAACTACAGTTTTTAATGATGTTATAAATCAGACGCTAAGCGGGGCTACAGCCGCTAATGAGGCTTCCGGCAAAGGCGGTACAAATGCTATGCAGATTGGTCTTGGCTCTAATGTGTCAGCGGTTTCGACAGTTATGACAACTGGCTCTACAGAAAGAACGGATAATCCTAATGACGTAATGATTTCTGGTGATGGGTTCTTTATTGTAAGCGATACTACTGGGTTTTATTTTACAAGAGCCGGCGCTTTTCAAGTTGATGATTTGGGTAATCTTACTGATTCTAATGGTATGATGGTGAATGGCTGGTCTACTGACCAGAATGATGAGATTGTTAAACAAAGGGTTTCGCCTCTTAATCTTTATGAGGGTACAAAATCTTATCTTAACCCAACTGCTACAGATTCGATTACATTTACTGGAAACTTGAATCCCAGTGAAAACCCTACACAGCTTAATACTATGACTTTTTATGATTCTCTTGGAAACAGTTATAGAATTGACGTGACTTTGCAGTATAATAGAACTATTGACGAAAATGGAGTGGCAACTGGAACGCCGGATTGGACTGTTACCTTTGACAATAAAGCGACTGTAAATAACGACAGTAAAAATATAGTTGAATTGAATATTGAACCGGCTGAATTTGGACCTATAGAATTTAATGAAGGAGGTACTTTGCTGGACAGAGACGCGGAGCAGTTTATACATCCCTTGACTGTTACTTGGGGAGATAATCAATTATTTAACTCTACGTTTGAGCCGACTATTAATGTTGATTTTCATAATCTTACTCAGTTTAAGTCTAAGGCTGACGCTACGGCTACTACCGATAACGGTTATGAGGCTGGTTCTCTTAAAGGTTATTCTATTGGTGCTGATGGTATTATTACAGGTTCTTATACAAACGGTCTTACTAAAACCCTTGGACAGATTGCTATAGCTGATTTTCCAAATCCCGCTGGTCTTGAAAAATCGGGTAATAACTTGTATTCCGCTACAACAAACTCTGGTGATTTTGATGGTATAGGACAGGAAATTGGAGCCGGCGGAGGAAAACTTATGGGAGGTTCTCTTGAAATGTCAAATGTTGATATTTCTTATGAATTTACTCAAATGATTACTACGCAAAGAGGTTTCCAGGCTAACTCAAGAATTATTACAACTTCTGATGAAATGCTTCAGGAATTGGTTAATCTTAAACGATAATTAGGAATTTCTGCCTTTGTTAAATTTTTTTTGACAAAGGCAGATAAATATAGTTATAATAGAATAAGGGAAGTGTTGATTTGGACTTTTTATATATTTGGTAATTAAAAATTACCGTATATGTAGTTAATCAATATAAAATTTGGAGGAGTATTTTTATGATTGTTGTTACTAAGTTAAACGATAAATCTCTTTATATTAACTGTGATTACATAGAAAGTATTGAAATGACACCGGATACGACAATAACAATGACTACGGGGCGAAAAATTATCGTCAAGGAGTCGATTGATGATATTATAGATAACATTATAGAATATAAAAGAAAAATATATCGCTAATCTTTAAGGAAAGGGGTAAGCGGATATGGAATTAGGCGTACTTATTGGATTTTGTTCAGGTTGGGTGTTTATTTTGCTCTCTATACTTCTGAACGCGGATATGGATATAGCGGCGGTGGCTAACTTTGTTGACCCGCCATCGGTTATGATTACTTTGGGAGGTACTATAGCGGCAACTTTGATTTCTCAGCCGCTTCCTAAGGTTATTACAGCTTTTAAAGCAGTTAAGAATATTATTAAACCTAAAAAGCTTGACCCGGTGGAAGCTATTGCTAAAATTGTTGAACTTGCAGGACTTGCCAGAAAAGAAGGTATACTTGCTTTGGAAGACGCTTCAAGCGCTATGGAGGATGAATTTTTACAAAAAGGCGTTATGCTTGTTGTTGATGGTACAGACCCGGAATTGGTTAGAAGTATTCTTGAAACTGAACTTGCTTATATAGACGGAAGACATAAAGATATTCAGGGTGTTTGGGAATTTATTGCTTCAATGGGTCCTGCCTGGGGTATGATTGGTACTCTTATCGGTCTGGTTATGATGCTTCAGACTATGAGCGACCCGTCTACTATCGGCGGCAGTATGGCGGTTGCTATTATTACGACATTTTATGGTTCTCTTGTGGCAAACTTTATATCAACTCCTATTGCTAATAAAATGAAATCATACAGTAATGATGAAATGCTTATGAAAGAGGTTTTAATTGAGGGAATTTTATCTATTCAGGCGGGAGAAAATCCACGTATTATTGAAGAAAAACTTAAAGCTTTCTTATCGCCTACTTTGAGAAAAAATGTTGGTGAAGATGCCAATAAAGACGCACAGGCTGGTGATGAATAATGGCTAAAAAAAAGGAAGAACCAGGAAAAAAAGGTCTTGACGAATGGATGGGTACATACGGCGATATGATGACGCTGCTTCTTTGTTTCTTTGTGTTGCTGTTTGCTATGTCAACTATAGATGCCGCTAAATTTGAACAAATCGCCGCGTCTTTTTCTTCAGCTAACAGAATAACAATTACTGACTCGGCAAGCACCTCAATCCTTGACGCTCTTGGAAACGGTATTGTTGAGATGCCTATGGTGCAGGGTGACGCTCAGGAAGAAAATGAGGAACTTGAAAAAGCTACGGAAGAACTTGTTAAAATGGCTTCTGACTTTAAAACATATTTCGCTGAAAACAATTTGCAGGATAAAGTTGAGGTTGAACAAAACGAACAATATATTACATTAAATTTTAAAGATGGAATTTTGTTTGACAGTGGAAAGGCCGACCTTAAGACAGAAGCGTTGGGAGCTTTGGAAATAGTCGCTAACGAACTTGCTAAATATCCAGAGAATGACGTTAAAATTGAAGGTCATGCTGATAATATGCCTATTAATACTCCGAGGTTTCCTAATAACTGGTATTTGTCAGCAGCGAGAGCGATTTCTGTCGCTATGTATTTTACTGACACAAAAGGATTTTCGCCGGAAAGGATTTCGGCGGAAGGTTTTGGTGAATATAGACCAAAAGTTCCTAATGATACGCCAGCTAATAGGTCAACTAATCGAAGAGTTGAAATAAAGATATTAAGTAAGTATTTTTCTGATGAAGATAAGCAGATGAATTCTTAATTATAGCTAGATAATAAAAGAGTGAACATAGAAAACTGATAGAACTTAATATACTAAAAGATTCTTTTATTGTTTTGTACTAAAAATTTTGCGAATTGCTATAGAAAGTGAGGGATACAATTTGGAAAAAAATAAAATGATGCTTATTATTATTATTGTTTTACTTGTTATACTGCTTGGTACTATGGCTTTTGGGGGATATTATCTTGTTTCTTCCTTTAACTCCACAGGAGAAGAACAAACGGAGGAGATTGAAGAAGAAGAGGAAAGCGACAAGAGTACCAATACTCTTATTGAAATAGGAGATTCTGTTTATACAAACCTCTTGGTTGGAGAAGACAAAAAAGGTCATATTGCTAAAATTAATCTTAATCTTGATGTTAAAGGCGGCGAGGACGGAAGTGAAGAACTTGTTGCTACGATGAACAGCAGAATTGTTGTTGTGAGAGATATAATAAACAGTATTCTAAGAAAGAAAACTTATGAGGAACTTAATAAAGTCGACGGAGTTGAGAATTTTAAGGACGAAGTTTTAGATAAAGTGAGAAAAGAATTTAATTCAAATTTGATTTTAAATGTTTATATAAAAGAAATTGCTTTACAATAATTTTTGAGAGATTTAAGGCAGGTGATAAAATAAAATGAGTGATATTTTATCTCAAAGCGAAATTGACGCGCTTTTAAGCGCTTTATCAAGCGGTGACGATAATGTTGTTCTTAATAACAATGTTGAAGAAAAAAAGGTGAGGGCTTATAATTTTGCCAGACCTTCAAAGTTTGGTAAGGAACAGCTTAGAACTCTTGAAGTTATTTTTGAGAATTTTTCAAGATTGGTATCGTCATTTTTAACAGGTTATCTGAGAACCGCTACTCAGGTTGAGGTTGCTAACGCTGAACAGCTTACTTATAATGAATTTAATAATTCTTTGCTTAATCCTGTTGTTCTTGGTATAATAGACCTTGGAAACAGTTCTTTGAAAGGTTCGATTATTCTTGACGTGTCTTCTAATATAGGTTACTCTATTATTGACAGGATTCTTGGCGGAGCTGGCGATGTTCTTAAAAAAACAAGAGAGTTTACTGAAATAGAAAAAATACTTTTAAGCAGGATTTTGTCACAAATTGTTTCTTATTTGGTGGAACCTTGGGAAAATGTGTGCCATATATCTCCATCGCTTGAAAAACTTGAAACTAATTCACAGTTTGCGCAGATTATGTCGCCTAACGAAATGATTGCTTTGGTTACGCTAAGTATTAATCTTGGCGGGGTTGAGGGATTTTTTAATTTTTGTATTCCTCATCTGGTTATTGAGCCAATTATGGATAAGCTTAATACTAAATATTGGTTCTCAAGCCAGGAAGAAGAAGATTTGAGTGTTTATAGGAGTAAAGTTGAGGTTGGACTTGAGGAAGCTAAAATTCCTGTTTCCGTTGTTGTTGGGAAGACAAATATAACGGTTGATGAGTTTATTGATTTGCAGGTTGGCGACGTGATTACTCTTGATTCGTTTGTTAATTCTGATTTTAATGTAATGATAGGAAATTTATTGAAATTTTATGCGAAACCCGGTATTAGCAGGGGTAAAAATGCTATACAGATTACATCTTTAGTAGGAAAGGAGGAGTAGCTTTATGGGAGATATGCTTTCTCAAGATGAGATAAACGCTCTTTTGGGCGCCGCTTCGGATGGTCCGGAAGAAGAAGATTCCTCAGCTGCTTCAGGAATATAT
Organism: uncultured Eubacteriaceae bacterium; assembly: GCA_948441255.1. Classification (GTDB taxonomy): domain Bacteria; phylum Bacillota; class Clostridia; order Lachnospirales; family CAG-274; genus MGBC114079. The sequence continues at coordinate 24,342 of CAOJPS010000004.1, forward strand.
GATCTTTCAAATGATGAAAAGGATATTTTGGGTGAAATTGGAAACATTAGTATGGGAACAGCGGCAACTACTTTATTTGCTCTGCTTAACCAAAAAGTTAATATAACAACCCCCAAAGTTTCTGTTTTTAGTTGGAAAGAACTTGCCGACAGATATGATAGGCCTTGCGTAGGTATTAAGGTTGGTTATAAAGAGGGTCTTGTTGGTGCTAACGTACTTGTTCTTAAACAAGCTGACGTTATGATTATCGCAGACCTTATGATGGGCGGAAGCGGAGAAGTTGATGATGGCAAGGAACTTTCTGAGCTTGACTTGAGCGCTATCGCGGAGGCTATGAATCAAATGGTTGGTTCTTCAGCTACATCGCTTTCATCTATGCTTAACACGAAAATTGATATAGATACTCCAAATGCTTTTGTTCTTGATTTTAATGATGATTCTTTTTTTGAACAATTGGGATTTGAAGAAGACTCTATCGTTGCTACTTGTTTCAGAATGGAAGTTGGTACTCTGATTGACAGTGAAATTATGCAGATACTTCCTGTTAGTTTTGCTTTGGATATGGTTAATTCGCTTAGAAACGGAATGAGTATGGAAGAACCTCCGGCACCTGAACCACAGGCCGCTGCTCCTCCACCTCCGGCGCCAGCGCCAACTATGCAGCAGGCTCCTCCGCCGCAGCCGCAGCCTATGCCTCAACAGATGTATCAGCAGCCTATGTATGACTATAGTCAACAGCCGCAGATGTATCAGCAACCTATGCCGCAGCCGCAGATGTATCAGCAGCCTATGCCTAATGTTAATGTTCAGCCTGCTCAATTTCAGAATTTTGATATATCATCTGTTATGCAGCAAAAAGAAAATATTGGCATAATTATGGATGTTCCTCTTGAAATTACTGTTGAGCTTGGAAGGACTCATAAGCTTATTAAGGAAATTTTGGAGTTTTCTCCAGGAACAGTTGTTGAACTTGATAAACTTGCTGGAGAACCGATTGATATATTGGTTAATGGTAAACATATTGCCAAAGGCGAGGTTGTTGTTATTGATGAGAACTTTGGCGTTAGATTGACAGATATTGTAAGTGTTGAAGAAAGAATTTAATTTATATAAAAACAAGGAGTGAATAAAAGATGGCAGATAAAAATATTTTGTTGGTAGACGATGCCGCGTTTATGAGAATGATGCTTAAAGATATCTTGGTTAAGAATGGGTACAATGTTGTTGGTGAGGCTGAAAACGGAGCTAAGGCTTTGGAAAAATATAAAGAGCTTAAACCAACTCTTGTTATTATGGATATAACAATGCCCGAGATGGATGGTATTCAAGCGGCTAAAGCTATTAAAGCTGAAGACGGCAGCGCTCTTATTATTATGTGCTCCGCTATGGGTCAGCAGGCTATGGTTATTGAGTCAATTCAGGCAGGTGCGAGAGATTTTATTGTTAAGCCTTTCCAGCCGGACAGAGTTTTGGAAGCAGTTAAAAAAGTTATAGGATAATTTTATTATGTTTTTTAAATACATAATTTGTTTGCAATCTCAAATAGATAGTGAGAGCGACTGGTCTTCAACATTTGGGATGATAGGCCAGTTTTTTCTCTTAATTGTTGTTTTCGCGGTTATATTGTTTCTTGCTTATTTTTCGACTAAATGGATTGCTTCTTCCCGAATGGGGCTTAAAAAAAACAGTTTTATTAAATTGATTTTTAATATGCCCCTTGGAGCAGGAAATTCAGTTGGAGTTATAAAGGTTGGTGAGCGATATTTTTTGATTGGTATTTCGAAAGAAAATATTAACTGTATTGCGGAAATTGACGGAAATGATATTCCTGATAGTGAAAACGAAACGGTTAAGTTTCCCTTTGAAAAATATTTTCAAGAGTATTTTAATAAAAATAAAGCTAATGATAAGAAAGATAAAGAATAAATTGGAGCGAAAATATTATGCACAAGAAAAGTTTATTAAAGTTTATTATTTGTGGTATTATTGTTTTTGGCGTTGTTTTTGCTGTTGGTTCCGCTGTTTTTGCGGAAAATGAAATATTGGGAACTTTGCCTAATATTGATATTAACATTAATGGTGAAAGCGGTACAGAAGCTACCGCCTCAACGCTGCAGGTTCTTTTATTAATTGCTGTTTTGACTTTGGCTCCTTCTCTTATTATTTTGCTTACTTCTTTTACAAGGATTATTATTACTCTCCATTTTTTGCGTGCCGCTTTGGGAACTCAACAAATGCCTCCTAATCAGATTTTAATTGGATTGGCATTATTTTTGACAATCTTTATTATGAGCCCTACTATAGCTAAAATAAGTGAGGAAGCGTTTACGCCATATTCGGAAGGACAGATTTCTCAAGAGGAATTTGTTGATAGGTCTATGAGTCCTATTAGAGAATTTATGTTTAAGCAAGTTGAAAATAAAGACCTTAAGCTTTTTGCTGACATATCTGGAGATACATCTTATGAAAACAAAGATGAGATTCCTAATTCTGTTCTTATTCCGGCTTTTATACTTGGGGAAATAACAAAGGGTTTTAAAATTGGTTTTATACTCTATATACCTTTTATCGCTATTGATATGGTTGTTGCTTCAACTTTGATGGCTATGGGTATGATGATGCTCCCTCCTGCTTTGATTTCGGCTCCTTTTAAAATATTATTGTTTATTTTGGTGGACGGATGGAATTTGGTTATAGGCAATCTTATGAAGACATTTAGGTAAAGGAGTGAGGGTTAAGTGTCACAAGATACAGTTATTACGGTTGTACAAGAAACATTGAAAGCTATTCTTTACGCATCCGCGCCTCCTTTGCTTATGGGACTTATTGTTGGACTTATTGTCAGCATATTCCAGACTGTTACGTCTATTAATGAACAAACTCTTGCTTTTATCGCGAAAATTCTGGCTATCTTTATTTCGCTTATTATTTTTGGCGCTTTTATGCTTACTACGCTGCAAGAGTTGTTCTTAAATCTGTATTCGGATTTTTCGAAATTTATACAGTAAGAAAAGAGGCGTTGTATGGAATCTTCAAATGCTGCCGCTTTAGTTGAGATTTTTTCAAACGCGGATATATTTATTCTTATTTTTGTGAGAATTTTTGGTACTATTGTTGTTACGCCCGTTATTGGAGGCAGACATATTCCTTCTATGGCAAGAATTGGTTTGTCGCTGGCTTTGGCGGGAATTGTACTTTATTCGGGCAATATATCTCAGATTGAGTATACGGATACTGTTTTGGGTTATGGTTTTTTGATAATTAAAGAATTTGTTGTTGGTTTGGTTATTGGATTTGTTGTTTATCTTGTTCTTAATATTTCTTACCTAGCTGGACATTTTACTGACCAGCAGGTTGGGTTTTCTATGGTTAGCGTTTTTGATCCTATTACACAAGAACAAGTTCCTATTAGTGGTAATTTGTATTATCTTGCGCTATGTACTTTAATGATAGTTACTAATGGGCATCATTTAATTATTAAGTCTTTATTTTACAGCTATAAAGCTATTCCTTTGGGAACGGGTCAAATACTTGAAAATGGTAGATTGATTTCTGTTTTTTTGGGATTGGCAGTTGACTTTTTCGCTATTGGATTTTCTGTCGCTCTGCCTGTTATCGCCATTATATTAATTTCTGATTTGGTTTTGGGTATACTTATAAAAACAGTTCCTCAGATAAATGTTTTTGTTGTTGGTATGCCGGCTAAGGTGTTTATTGGTTTGGCGACAATTATGCTTATTTCACCTATGCTTATTGGTGTTTCTAATATGTTTTATAATGAAATTTCCGAGGCTTTACTTAATGTTATAAAGGTTATGATGCCATGAGATTTGAAAAAGAAAAAAAGTTATATATTAATATAAATCTTCATTTTTTTGATGGAGAAAAAACCGAACAGCCTACTCCTAAAAAGCTTGAAAAGGCGAGAGAGCAGGGGCAGGTGGCAATGAGCAAGGAAATTGCCACAGCTATTTTGTTTATATTTGGTTTTCTTTCCATTAAGATTTTTGCCGGATATATGTATGACGGTTCAGCAGAACTTATTACACATAATTTTTCTCTTATTGGAGATATTGACAGTATTTTTGAAAAGCAATATATGATTGAACTTATATTGTTTATACTTGGTAAAATTTTTCTTGTTTGCCTGCCTATATTTATTGTCATACTTATTTTGGGCGTCGTAACTAATGTTATACAGGTGGGCTGGCACCCTACGGCTGAACCGTTAAAGCCAAAACTTGGCAATTTAAGCCCTTTAAAGGGGATTAAACGAATGTTTTCCGTTCGTTCGTTGGTTGAGCTTATTAAATCACTTTTAAAATTATTTTTTGTCTGCTATGTTATTTATAATGGTGTTATTGATGAGTTGCCTATTATAAGAACTCTTATGTTTATGAACGTTTCAAAGGCGTTTATATATGTTGGAGATTTGTGTGTTGATTTGGGTATAAAGGTTGGCTGTTATTTTATTATAATAGCTGTTGCCGACTTTATTTATCAAAAAAGGTCGCATATTAAAAAGCTTAAAATGAGCAAGCAGGAAGTTAAAGATGAGTATAAAAATATAGAAGGCGACCCTCAGGTTAAAGGTCAGATTAAACAAAGAATGCGACAAGCTTCTATGCGGCGTATGATGCAGCAAGTTCCTGACGCTGACGTTATTATTACAAATCCTACTCATTATGCTGTCGCTCTTAAATATGACAAAGAAAAAGCCGACGCTCCTATTGTTTTGGCAAAGGGTGTTGACCATTTGGCAAGGCGTATTAAGGAAATTGCAAAGGACAGCAATGTTGAGATTGTTGAAAATAAACCTTTGGCAAGAGCTTTGTATAACACTGTTGATGTTGGAAATCAAATTCCGCCGGAGTTATATCAAGCTGTTGCGGATATTTTGGCTTTTGTTTATAATCTTAAAAATAAGAAACTTAATTAGATGTGGTTTAAAAGCCTGCATTGAGTTTTTAGTAAAAAGAAAAGGAGTTTTAATATGAAAATTCGCGAAATGCTTCTTGGAGTATTTATTGTTGCAATTATTCTTATTATTGTTGTTCCGCCTCCGGCAGGTTTTTTGGACTTTTTGTTTATGTTGAATATTTTTGTGTCGTTGCTTATTCTGATGAACTCGATTTACTCAAAAAAATCGCTTGAAATGTCTATGTTTCCTACGCTGCTTTTGATTACTACTTTGTTTAGAATCGCTCTTAACCTTTGCTCTACACGTCTTATTCTTGGCGAGGGTTATGCTGGCGAGGTTGTGGCTACCTTTGGTAACTTTGTTGCCGGCGGAAATATGACTGTCGGTATTATTATGTTTGCTATTATCGTTATTGTTAATTTTATGGTTATTACCAAAGGCTCTGACAGAGTGGCGGAAGTAACAGCGCGTTTTACTCTTGACGCTATGCCTGGTAAGCAGATGGCTATTGATGCCGACCTTAACACAGGTCTTATTAATGAAGATGAAGCTAAGGCTAGAAGAAAGGAAATTCAGGACGAGGCAAGTTTTTTTGGTTCTATGGATGGTGCTACAAAGTTTGTTAAAGGAGACGCTATAGCGGGTATTCTTATTACTTTTGTTAATTTGATAGGCGGTATAGCTATTGGTATGCTTGGTATGGGTTTGGCTTTTGGAGAAGCGGCTGAAAAGTTTACACTTATGACTATCGGTGACGGTCTTGTTGGTCAAATTCCAGCGCTTATGATTTCTACCGCTACGGGCGTGCTTGTTACAAAAGCGACTGATGATACAAATATTAGCGGTCAGATTACAGGACAGCTTTTTTCTAAGCCGATTACTTTGTATATAGCGGGAGCTGTTATGGTGTTTTTAGGTGTGTTTACTCCGCTTCCTATGTACTTTTTCGTTCCTTTTGGAATTTTGCTTTTATATTGTGGATATGCCTTGGACAGAGCTCAGAAGGTTGCCTCTATTCAAACGGAAATTACTACTGATGATTCGGAGGTTGAGGAAATTAGAAAACCAGAAAATGTTATTTCTTTGCTGAATGTTGACCCGATTTTGCTTATATTTGGATATGGGCTTATACCTCTGGTTGATAATAATCAAGGAGGAGATCTTCTTGACCGTGTTGTTATGATAAGACGGCAGATTGCGCTTGAACTTGGCGCGGTTGTTCCTGTTATTCGTCTTAGGGACGATATTAAACTTAGTCCTAATCAATATAGAATATTAATTAAAGGAGTTGACGTTGCTGGCGGTGAGATTATGTTTGACCATTATATGGCTATGAATCCCGGGTATGTTGAGGAAGAAATTGATGGTATTGAAACTGTTGAACCGTATCTTGGGCTTCCTGCTTTGTGGATTTCTGAATCACAGAGAGAAAGAGCCGAGGCTTTTGGCTATACTGTCGTAGACCCCCCAGCTATTATCGCTACTCATCTGACAGAGGTTATAAGAAATAATCTTCACGAACTTTTAAGCAGACAGGATGTTCAGAATCTTGTTGATAATGTGAAAGAAAATCATCCTGTTCTTATTGACGAACTTATTCCTAAGCAAATGTCAATTGGAGATGTTCAGAAAGTGCTTGCCAATCTTTTGAATGAAGGAGTTTCTATAAGGGATTTGGTTACTATACTTGAAACTTTAGCTGATTATTCTCAGCTTACGAGAGATACGGATATGCTTACTGAATATGTGAGACAATCTTTGAGAAGGTCTATTTCTCAAAAATATTTTGGTGAGGAGGTTAATAACAAAGTTATTACCTTGGACCCTCAAGTTGAACAGGAAATCAGAGATAGTGTTCAGCAGACCGAACATGGTTCGTATATTTCTATGGACCCTGACAGAACTCAAATGATTTTCGCAAGCCTTAATAAGGAAATTTCTAAGCTTACTTCACTTGGTCTTCAGCCTATTATTCTTACTTCTCCTATTGTGAGGATTTATTTTAAAAGACTTGTTGAACAGGTTGCTCCTGATTTGGTGGTTCTGTCTTTTAATGAAATTGAACCAAATGCCGAAATACAGTCTATTGGAATGGTGGGTATTGTATGAAAATGAAAAAATATGAGGCGCTTACTGAGCAACAGGCTATTGAAATGGTTAAAAACGAGCTTGGTATGGACGCTATAATTTTAAATATTAAGAAAATTCAGCCCAAAGGCTTATTCGCTTTTTTTAGAAAACCTCGAGTTGAGGTTACGGCGGCCTATGAGGATAAACCTGTTGTAAGTAAGGAAATCTTTGAGAATAAAGAAAATAAAAACGAAGGTTCTTCCTTTAATAAAAGAATGATTGAAAAATCCGCTCAGGATACTAAGAAAATAGCGAAACAACAACAAACTATTGATGAGCTTGAAAAGAAACTTAATGATACAGAGGGACTTTTAGAACAGGTTATGCAAAAGCTTTCAGTTTCGTCACATAATTTTGATTCCCCTCGAAAATATGATAACGCTATGCTTCAATTTTTTTATGAAAAGCTGACATCTCAGGGTGTTTCTTCGAAAATTTCGGAGGTTTTGCTTAAAGATATTGAAAATATTGAAGATTTAGATAATTTGGATATTAACTTAATTGTAAAAGTGGTGTATAATAGAATAATAAATATACTTGGTGAGCCTAAAATTCTTAAAGTTGAAAAAAGAGGACGGCAGGCGTATGCTAAGAATGTTGTTTTTATTGGTCCTACGGGAGTTGGAAAAACGACTACTATTGCTAAAATTTCCTCTCAGTTTATTTTTAATGATAAATTGAATGTTGGCTTTATTACTGCTGATACTTATAGAATAGCTGCTGTTGAGCAATTAAAAACTTATGCTGATATACTTGATTCGGAGGTTGGTGTTGTTTATAACAGCGAAGATGTAATTGAAAAAATAAACGAATTTAAAGTTGTGAATGATGTTATTTTTATTGATACCGCAGGAAGATCTCATAAAAATGATGAAAATTTGAAAGAGCTTAAATCTTTTCTGGAGGTTATTCCGGATGCGGAAATATATCTTGTTCTTAGTATTACAACAAAATATGAGGATTTATTGAGTATTATAAATGCTTATTCTAAAATTACAGATTTTAAAATTATATTTACTAAGCTTGATGAAACTTCATGTCTTGGTTCGGTTTTGAATATTTGTTATGAAACAGGAAGGGAAATTTCCTATGCTACTAACGGACAGAATGTTCCAGATGATATAGATGTTATTAAACCGGAGGAAATTGCGAGAGATTTATTGGGGAGTAGGTAAATATTATGATGGACCAAGCTGATAGTTTGAGAAATTTAGTTAATAAAAATTTTAATAACGCTAATAAGAAAGCGGAACTCTCATCAAGAGTTATCACTGTTACAAGCGGTAAGGGCGGAGTTGGAAAAACTAATTTTTCACTTAATCTCGCTATTCAATTTAGTAAATTTAATAAGAGAGTTGTTATTATAGACGCTGATTTTGGATTGGCTAATATTGAGGTGCTTTTTGGAATTTTGCCGAAATATAATCTCGCTGATGTTTTGAGAGGAGAAAAAGATGTTGAGGATGTGTTGACAGACGGACCTATGGGTATTAAATTTATTTCGGGCGGTTCTGGACTTAAAGAACTTTCAAATATTAGTGAAAAACAACTTAATTATTTTATTAATAATTTTTCTTATCTTGACGCTATTTCTGATATAATTATTATTGATACTGGTGCTGGTATTTCGAAATCGGTTATTAATTTTATTAAAGCTTCAGATGAAACTATTATTGTTACTACGCCTGAACCTACTTCTATAACAGACGCTTACGCGCTTATTAAAACAATTAAAGAGGAAAGGTATGGTAATATTCCTGATTTTAAAGTTGTTGTCAATAGAGTTGATGACGATGAAGAGGGAATAGAGATATATAATAAAATCTCAAGAGCGTCTTCTAAATTTCTTGGAGTTCCTTTGCAAAATCTAGGATATATTCCTTATGATAGATTTTTGGTTAAAGCTGTTAAACATCAGCAGCCGGCTACAATGTGTTTTCCTAATTGTGAGTTTACTAAGGCTATTGAGAAAATAGGAAGTATTCTTATGGATGTTCCTGTAAACAAAGATACTGATAAATCTGGTATACGAGGTTTTGTAAAAAGATTGGTTAATATATTTGGCGGTTAGGAGGCGATGTCTTTGTACAATATTAAAACAGGAAACAGAGTTGAGATTTCATTTGTTCTTGAAGATGGCAGAGATATTAGATATACAAGTTTGGTTGAAGAAAATTATGAAGATGGAAAGCTGCTTCTTTATATACCTATGGTGTATGGAAAAATTATTAAACTTCCTGTTGATGAGGAATATATATTTACTTTTATTACTGAAGCGGGTATTATTAAATGCGATGCTGTTATAAAAGAATATGTTTATATTAATGATTTTAATTTTATGATTATTCAGATTAATTCTGAGATTGAGAGAATTCAAAGACGTGAGTTTTTTAGATTTGATTGTGTTTTGCCTCTTAAATTTATATTGTTTTCAGAAGATGATTCTAATGATGAGGAGAATTGCTTTTTAGAAGGGTCGGTTAAAGATATTAGTGAGGGCGGCATTCGTTTTTTGTCTAATGAGGATATTGAAGTTGGGGAAAAAATTAAGTTTTTTATAACGCTTAATTATGAGTGTGCCATAGTTAAAGGTGTGATTTTACATAAGCAGGAGTATCCTAAATCTAATTTTAAATTTCAATACAGAACTCAATTTTTTGATTTAGATGCGGAAGAAAAAGATAAAATTCTTAAATATATATTTTTTGAACAAAGATTTAAAGCGAGAATGGATAGAGAATCAATTGACGCAGAAGACGATTAATTTTGTTTTTTGTTAAACAGATACTTAAATTTCAGCTATTTTTGTGTAATGGGAGTTGTGATAAATGAATTCCTTTAGTAAAATGATTGTTGTGGGTATGGCAGATTTGAATGTGACAAGGTGTCCCGGTGTGCTTACTACGCTTGGTCTTGGGTCGTGTGTTGGTATAGCGTTATATGACCCTATTAATAAAATAGCGGGGCTTGCTCACGCTATGCTGCCTGATAGTACACAGATTAAAAATAATTCTAATGTTGCTAAGTTTGCTGATTCTGCTACTAAAAAGCTTATTATTGATATGTGTCTTATTGGCGCTAAAAAGGATTTTCTTAAAGCTAAAATTGCTGGCGGAGCCCAGATGTTTGCTTTTGACTCAACTAACGAAAGTATGAGAATTGGTGACAGAAATGTTGAAGCGGCATATAGAATTCTGCGTACATACGGTATTCCTGTTATAGCGAATCATACGGGTTCTAATTATGGAAGAACCATAGAGCTTTATTCTGACGATGGAAGGCTTGTTGTTAAAACTATCGGGCACGGAACTTATGTTATATAAGGCGGTGGAAAATTATGATTGAAAAGTTACATATTTATATTGCTATTATTGCGGCTTTGATTGTTAATGTTTGTTGTATTGTCACGTCAAATTCTTTATATACTACTATTTTGTATATTATAGCCGCTATTGTTGTATTCTTTTTTATAGGAATATTTGTAAGAAATTTTATTATTAAAAATTTCTATCCCGAAAGTGAGGAAAATGTTTCTGAAAACGAGGGTGAAACGGAAGAGGCGGAAGGTATTGAGGTTTCTGCCGAAGATGAGGAACAATTGATTTAAAAATTTTTTGAATGGGAGAGGCGCTAATGGCTGAGAATTTAGAAAATTTATGGCAAGCATATCGAATCTCAAAAGAGCCTTCAATTAAAGAAAAGCTTATATTGGAGTATGCTTCTCTTGTTAAACTTGTTGCGGGCAGGATAAGTATTCATATCGGTCAGTATGTGGAATATGAAGACCTTATTAGCTATGGTATATTTGGGCTGATTGACGCTATTGATAAATTTGATTCTGGTAAAGGCGTTAAATTTGAAACTTACGCTTCTTTGAGAATCAGAGGTGAGATTATTGACAATATAAGAAGACTTGACTGGGTTCCAAGAACCCTGCGTCAAAAAAGCAAGCAGCTTGATAAAGTTTACACATCTTTGGAAGCAGAAATTGGCAGAACTCCTACCTATGAGGAAATTGCTGAAAAAATGGATATTTCTGTTGACGAGGTTAAAGATGTTATGCAGAAGTCAGCAGCGTCTTCTTTGGTGTCCCTTGACGATTATGTTGATTCGAATAAAGACGTTACTATCGCGGACGTTGTTGAAACAAAGACCGATTCACCTGATTTAAGCTATGAAAAAAAAGAAATTAAAAATATACTTATTGACGCTATTAATCAACTTACTGAAAAAGAGAAAAAAGTTGTTACGTTATATTATTTTGAGGAACTTACTCTTAAAGAGATAAGTAAAATTATGAGTGTTTCGGAATCAAGAGTTTCTCAAATACATTCAAAGGCCGTTATTAAACTTCAAAGCAAGCTTGGAAAATATAAATCTATTTTGTTTTTGAATTAAATATGGGAGGGATTCTTTATGGATGAAAATGTGTCAAGAAATGAAAGTATTGATTTGGATATTGCGGAAGATAAAATGAGTGCGTCTATAGTTTTTAGCGAACCTGTTAATGATGGAAAACTTCTTTCCAAAGCTGATATTATAAGAACTTTGAATGGTTATGGAATAAGATATGGTATAGATGAAGATTTTATTGAGAAACTTATTGATAATAAGGAATATGGTATATGGTATGAAATTGCTAAAGGTGACGAGCCTAAAAAAGGTGTGGATGGATATATTGAGTATTTTTTTACAACAGATAAGAAAAGTTTGCAGCCAAAGGAATTGGAAGATGGTTCCGTTGACTACAGAAATCTGAATTTGTTTGAAACTGCTGTTGAAAATCAGACTCTTGCTATTGCTCATCTTGCTATTCCTGGAAATGATGGTATGAATGTTCTCGCGAAGAGTATTCCTGCTGAAAAAGTAAAAAAGGCGCCGGCTCTTCCTAGAGGAAAAAATACGAAAATTCTTGAAGACGGAGTTACGCTTATTTCAGAGATAAGCGGAAGGATTTTTTATATGGACGGTAGGGTGAGTGTGTTTCCTATTCTTGAAATTACTGGAGATGTTGATAACTCTACTGGAAATGTTGAATTTTTGGGGACTATTGTTGTTAAAGGTTCCGTTTTATCAGGGTTTACCGTTAGTGCTGGCGCTGATGTTGAGATTGAGGGTCCTGTTGAGGGCGCTATAATTAGGGCTAAAGGAAATATAATGCTTATGAAAGGCGTTCAAGGCGGGGGTAAGGCCGTTATTGAGGCAGCAGGGGATATTAACGCTAATTTTATTGAAAGCAGCAGTATTTCGGCTGGCGGCAATATAACAGCTAACTCTATTATGCACAGTAATGTACATTGCGGAGGTATTTTGAAACTTGTAGGAAAAAGAGGTCTTTTTGTTGGCGGAAAGGCTATTGTTGGAAATAGAATTGACGCTAAAGTTATTGGCTCTAATATGGCTACTGTTACGGAACTAGAGGTTGGTGTTGACCCTGTTTTGCTTGAGGAATATAAACAGGCTGTCGCTGATATTGAAAAATATAACGAACAGTTTAAGTCTAACGAGAAGGTTATTAATGTACTTCAGAGAGCAGACCCTTCAAAACTTACCGATGATAAGAAAAAGATGCTTATAGATGCTATAAGGTCTAAAATTATACTTAAATCTAAAATCAACGAAAGTCAAAAAAGAGTTGAGGTTATTTTCCCGAAACTTAAACAGAAAAATGGCAGAGTTTCTGCCAGCAATATTGTTTATTCGGGTGTTAAGATTACTATTAATGACGCTGTTATGTATGTGAGAGATGATATACAGCATTGTTCTTTATTTAACAATAAGGGCAAGGTTTCTATCGGCGCGCTGGTTTAATTTCTGAAAGATTTTTTAATACGTAGTTTTCTTATTTTAAGAAGGTGATTTTTATGGCTATTCAACCTATTGATTTACAACTTATGATGAACAGAACCACAGAAGTAAATAATCCGGCTAATCATCAAAATCAGAGATATGACGCTCAGCAACAGGCGTTTAACTATGAATTCCAGCAGCAGGTTGAACGAAGCGCCAATCAAATAAATCAAACAAATAAGTCGGAAGAAAATAATATTAAAGACGGTCAAGGCGGAAATAAGGGTCAGTATAAGGGAAAAAAGAAAGGTCAGAAAAAAAATGAGGAAAAAAACGTTAAAAAGAATAAAAGTTCAAGTCTTTTTGACGTTAGTATATGATTTTTTGAGGAGATAAAAATGTTATTCAATATTATATTGATATTATTGATTCTTATTGGAATAGGTCTGGTGATTTTTGCTGTTATAAGCAAGAAAAAAAATGATAATGGCACAGACAATTATTTTGAGGCAAACGCTTCTATTCAACTTGTTAAACAGGCTATTGATGACGCTGATAACGCTATTGAACAGCTCAATAAAATTTCCTCCGCTATTTTTGAGGAGTTTGAGGAAAAATATCAGGAACTTCTGTTTTTATATCAAATGATTGACGATATGAAAGAAAAGAGAGAAAAGGTTGATTTTAGAGCTGATTCACAAGAAAATTATAAAATGGATGATAAATCTAAAAATACTTTTAATAATCCTAATTATGAAAAAATTAAAGCTATGCGGAATCAAGGCCTTTCTGTTTCTGAAATATCTAAAGCTCTTAATATGGGGCAAGGAGAGGTTAAACTTATTTTGGAACTTGGAAAGGCAAGGTGAATTTGATTTATGGATAAAAGAAGTTTTATTTTTGGGCTGGGAATAGGCATTATTTTTTCTGTAATTATTATTTGGATTGTTTATGGGGTTTCGGATATTGGTTATTCGCAATTGACGGATGAGGAGATTGAGCAAAAAGCGAGAGAGTTTGGTATGGAATATGTTTCGGAAAGTGTTTTTGAAACAGCAACAGAAAACTCAAGCGAAACGGTTTCATATTATCCGCCGGCTCATTATGAGGCTGAAACGGCTGAAACAGCGGCGGCAATAGAGAATGATAATGAAAATATAACTGTATCTTATGATAATGTGCTTGAAACACAGAATGCTGCTGAAGCGGAAACGTCTGTTATTTTGGATAATAATTCTGAAAAGACTTCGGAAAATGTTGAAAATGAAATGGAAGATAATTTTATTGAGATTAAGATAAATTCGGGAAGCAACGCTAAAAAAGTGAGCCGTATTCTTGCGGAAAAAGGCATTATTGAAAACGCGGAGGAATATGAGAATTATTTAATTAACAATAAAAAAACAAAGAGTATAAAAACAGGCACTTTTAAAATTCCAGATGGAGTTGATTTTGAGGAACTGACTAATATTATTATTAGAAAACCTTGAAGTTTTACCGCAATTTCTCTTTAAACTCATTTTGTAATAAAAAAAGTCAGCAAGGTTTAATAGCTGACTTTTTTTATTTTAACGTGAGTTCGATGAAAATTTATAACTAATGGAACCTTTTTCTATCGAAACGGGAACGCTTTCCCGATAAAAAAGGTTCCAAACCTCCAAAAATGCTCTTGAAGCGTTAAAAACCTTGAGGCTCTGCCTCAAACTTCGCTCGCTTTTTGAAAAAAGCGAGGCAAAAACTTTTGTGCGAAACTACGTTTCGCTGAGTTTCACTGTAATTTTTCGTCGAACTCACGTTAAATATCTATTTTTTTATAGCTAAAGTTATCGTTTTAGTAACGCTGTTAAATACGGTATCTGTGTCAAAAGCCTCACTTAGCGCACTAAGCGGAATAAAAGTTTTGCCATTATATATTTCAGCGGGTATATCAAGAGTATAAATTTTATCATTTATATTATATTGAGTTTTGCCGATTACAAATTTAACAGTATTATCGCCTTTCTTTACGTAAGCCGCTCTTTCGCTGCTGTCCCATTTTACTATTGTACAGCCTATAAGCTCCGTTATATTCCTTAAAGGTACAAGAAGTTTGTTGTTTTTATTTACCGCGCCAAATTTAACAGCGTTTTTTTGTATTATTGTGCTGTTATTTTTTTCCGCGTTTTCAAGAATTATTCTTTCATTGTCCATTTGAGAATTTATAAAAGACGTTATAGAAGATGTATCAATTACAGATTCCATTATATTAACAACTTTTGTTTCTTTATCTTCGTATGGAACATCATAATCGATAGGAGAATCTTTAGAGTCGGGCTGAATCATTACAACGTCATTATCTGAAACAGCAACCGCGTTAAAATTTTTGTCTATTATAATGGAGTAAGGGTTTCCATTACTTAGCTGAAACTGAGTTAAATTCTTATTAAGCCATTTACTTGATTCCCAACTTGGACCTGTTTCTGTAATATAATTTGAAATATAATTTACAATTTTACCATTATTGATTATAGGATAATAAAAAATATATATATTTTCTTTATCGGCTCCCCCTTCCTGATATTCCATAGAAAAAGGAGTTCCTATTGATGAACCGCTTTCAAAGCCCATCCTTATAAGGAAATCATAAGAATTGGGATTATCAGAAACTTGTTCTTTAAAAATTTTAATCGCTTCTGAATTGTCAATAGTTTTAACTAATATCTCATTTTCCGCACTTTCAGCAAATAAAGATGTGGAATATCCTATTGTAAATATAACGGCAAAAAATAAAAAACAAAAAATTTTTTTCATAGTTACACCACCTTTTTATATCATTTGATATAGTGAAAGAACTTAAAAAGAAGTAAAAAAATTTATTTTACTCAAAAGTCTGCGAAGTGCTTCACAATTCGCTTACTGACTTTTGCCGCAGGCGGACGTAAAATATTTTTTTACCGTTATTCAAGTTCTTTCACTATATATTAGACTTCTTTCGAAACTTCATATCTATACTAATATCGACCCAAGAAAATATTTTCTTATTGAACTAACGTAATTTTATAGTTTCGAAAGAAGTCTAATAACTTAAAGTTATCATTTTAGTAGCGCTGTTATACGCAATATCAGCGTCAAAGGCTTCACTTACCGCACGAAGAGGAATAAAAGTTTTACCATTATATATTTCAGCTGGCACGTCAAGATTATAAACTTTATCATTTACACTATATTGAATTTTGCCGATTACAAATTTAACAGTATTATCGCCTTTCTTTGCGTAAGCCGCTCTTTCGGCGCTGTCCCATTCTACCGTGCAGCCTATAAGTTCGGCTATATTTCTTAGAGGTATAAGGAGTCGGTCGTTTTTATTTATTACGCCAAGTTCATCGGCATTCCGCTGTGATATCGCACGTCTGCCTTTTTTTCGAGCGTTTTCAAAAATCGCTCTTTCGTCGTCTACTTCGGGAGTTAAAAAAGACTTATCAATATCAATAGGTTCCATTATATTAACAATCTTCGTTTCTTTACCCTCATATGGAGTATTATAATCGATAAGATAACCAGGGTCAGAGCGAAGTATTATAACATCATTATCTGAAACAGCAAGCTCATTAATATTTTTGTCATGTATAATAGCGTAAGCGTTTCCGTTACTAAGCTGAGTTAAATCACTTTCATCGCTAAACCATTCAGATACTGCCCAGCCCGCAAATTCACCTTCCATAATTCTCTGCTCAACATAACTTACAATTTCACCATTCCTAATTATAGGAAAATAGAATAAATATAATGGATAGGGATCAGTACTTTGAAATTCTACGGAAAAGGGTGTTCCTATTGATGAATCAGTACCAAAGCCATGTCTTACAAGCATATTATAATCATCAGGAAGTATTTCTTTAAAAATTTTAATTGCTTCTGTATTATCAATAGTTTTAATTAATATTTCATTTCCTTCAGCAAATAAGTTTATAGGATATCCAAATGTAAATATTATAATAAATAATAAAAAAATTTTTTTCAAATTTATTACCTCCTAAATAAATAATTAAGGAAATAGAAATGTTAGATTTTCTATTTCCTAATTATTTATTTTTATAAAAGTTGAGTATTACCGAATTTTATAAAGTCCCTCACGACTTTCGTTACCCTCATATTTAAAACTGTTTTTATGATTTTCCCCCTCTGTTGTATCAAGATAGCTACAATCAACTTTATAACCTTTGTAAGGCTCCATAATAGAAACCGCGTTAGATAATCCGGTTTCTTATAAGATAATCCACAATTCTTTAAACACACATTATCGTACAGCTTTTTAAAGCTTAGTATCAGAAACTCTGACATTTACTTTACCTGAAACAATACCGCTGTCTGATGAAAATGAAAGAGTATGCTTAACGGGCTGAGCATTTGCCATAGTAACAGTTTTATCCTTATTGCCGTCTATCGTGTATTGTTTGCTTGTCTTACCATATCTAAGTGTCACCTTCAGTTTTTCATTTCTTGTATTTTTATGTATATTTATGTTTTCTGAGTATATATACTGCAGGATCTTTGG
>CAOJPS010000005.1 GCA_948441255.1 uncultured Eubacteriaceae bacterium
TTAATTCTGTATGGTTTACAATTCTTTTCTTGATATTTTTTTCGGTATAAGCTGTTCCCAAAAGTTTTGTATTGAAAAATACCTTGCTTTTTTCTCCCTTGAAATAAAGATATTTGCCTTGTTTTATTTTATATTTTTGATACTGCATATAACCTAAAAAATCGTCAAATGTGTTTGAATTTTTTATGGCTTCATCTATGACTTTTTTCAGTTTTTCTCTATTATTTTTTTCTTCGGGAACAATAACTGAAAGATTATTTTCTCTGCATAAATCATCGCTTACACTTCTCATTTTTTTTAGATTGTTTAAATTGTTGCGAAATTTTTTATGATTTTCAAAATCAACAGCGTTTACGAGAAAATGATTGTGAATATGGTTTCTGTCAATATGCGTTGCCATAACATACTGATGATTGGGATACAGCCGTTTCATCATTTCCTGTCCTATTTCAAGAGCCTTTTGCGGCGTTATATTATCCTCCGGAGAAAATGACTGACAAATATGGTGTGCTAAATTATTTCCATAATGTTTTGCGTATTTCGCCACTTCCTCAAATTGCTTTACCGTATTTTTTGTAGAACACATATAAGAAGAAATCAAAATATTATTTTCCGTTTTTTCAGGACTTTGAATATAATCTATCACTTGCTGAAGATGTGTGCCTGACTTAACACATTTAATTTTTACATAAGCCATTACAATTTCCCTTTTTCAGCCGCCGTGAAAACTTCAAATACGCTTTGAATAATATTCTCTGTTTTGATTATTCTTTTTTGCAAATCCTCAATTTCATTCTTATAAAGATTTCCCGTTGTGTTTGCGATTTTAGCAATCTGATTAACATTTATCCCGATTTTATTTATCTCATTAGCGACTTTCATAAGCGGATTTGTATCAACCACATAAATTTTAGAATGTGTCAGCAAATGAAGAACAAAATCGCTGTAATTAGAAATCTGTGTTTTTTCTTTAAAGTTTTTAAAATATTCGGATTCATCTTCCGTAAATCTAAGAATTATCTGTTTATTCCTTGTTCTGTTTTGCATAATTTTCCTCTTTTCATTTTTTTATTTTTGCGGAGCAAAACAACAGGGGCTTGGGGATTTCCCCAAACAGATTTTAAGGCGTTGCCTTAACAAGCCGCCGTAGGATTTGCCAATTTTGAAAAACTCGTTTTTTCAATTAGGCTATCCTACGGCTTTGCTTGCAGAATAGCGAAAATTAATTTTCTCAGAGCCTTTTTTCTTAAATCCGTAAAATAAAGTCTTGTAATTCTAAAATACAAGTTTTTTATAAAAAAGTCAATAAAAAAAACAAAATTATAAACATTAAACGAATAAAATTATAGGCGACTTTTATTAAAAATAGCCAAAATATAAGTTTTAAAAATTATTTTAAGAAAAAAGGGGCTGATTGTTTCTAAAAAATTTTTAAAGATTGTTCTATTTATTATAGAAGGGTAAAAATGCTTTTTCCATAAATGCTTGTGTATGTAATGGAGATGATTTTATGTACAGCGAAGAAGATTTAGATGTTATGAAAAGGTTTGACTCATATATCCGCAAATGTATCAAAAACTTATCTATTAATTATGATAAGAGAGAAAAAAATAAATGGTACAGCAACATTATTCTTGTCAACAATGAAGAAGATTTTAATATTAAAGATGAACTCGCTGAATTTGAAAATAGTATCCTTGCACAAGAAAAAATATTCGTTGTAAAGGATATACATATAAAAGTCAAAGGCGAAAAATTAATTAATGCTTTAGAACAGCTTTCAGAAGAACAAAGAAATATACTCTTGTTATATTACTTTGAGTATGAAACAGATTTAAAGATTGCACAGCAGCTTAATTCTATTCAAAGAACAATTAATAATCGAAGAAAAGCCGCTTTGAATTTATTAAAAAATATTTTAGGTTCATATAGTGAATGAGAAAAATATAAAACTTCTTGAAAGAAATGTAATTGAAGCAATCAAAGAAAATAATGAAACTGCTTTAAATAAATTATACAAACATTATGAAAAGTTTATTATCGCCTATTGTACTAAAATGAAATTTGATGAAAACGGAAAACCATATTATTTTTTTGATGAAGATAAATGTCAGGAAATAAAAAACGGTCTTTTTATTGCAGTCAAAAAATTTAAAATTTAACTATACAACAATATACACAAGCATTTATTTTGTAGATTTTATAAAGCACATAATTACTTTTTATTATATGCTTTTTAAATTTATAAAACATAAAATAATTGTACCTTGAAAATTGAATATTGCAGAATATCAATAACTTTAGATTTGTATGAGCCAATTGATGAATATGCGAAGACTGTCTGTTTCAAAATTATAGAAATTGAGTTTTGTAATTTATGAAATTGTAAACGAAGAAATTTGAGTTTTCAAATTGAAGTAAAGGCACGAGCAGAAAATATTCAGACAATAAAAATCTTTTGGCAAAAGATTTAAGCGATGATGTATAAATCCTATAATGATACTTACAGACAACCTGTTCCGCTCACGATGAAGGGGGGAAAGCTGAAACGCTTATGCGGCTTGCTAAGCCGATTGATATTATTTTTGCAAAAATGTTCTACAAATTATTTTCATAAAATTATTATTAAAATTATTATTGAAATCTATAAAACAATAAGAGTTTTATGAAAATTATTTTTAGAATATTTAACTTTATACTGTTTAAAATAAGTATTATATGGAGGTAACCATTTATGGAAAATGATAATAAAACAAAAGCATTACTTGAATACACAGCTTTAACTGTCATAAATAATACGTTATTTAAAAACGGCTTAATTGATGAACGAATTAAAGATAATATTGAAAAAAACTTACGCAGAGATTACAGGGAAACATCTATTTAGAACTTATCCCTAAATTATTTTTGTTTATGCGTAAAAACAATCTAAGGTAAATATTATAAAAAATAAACGAATAAAAATCATATTAATTTTTTTATTTTCGTTGGATTATTTTAACTTATTTTTAATTTAGAGATAGGCTCTTAAATAAAATTAATCAATAATTCCATAGTTAAAAAATCAGATTATTATATTGAAAATTGCGGTTCTTTGTTATATACTATAATTAGAGTATATAATCAGAATATCGCAGGAAGGAGCGTAAAATGGATATTCTGAAAATACGGGAAGAAATGAAAGTAAAACCGTTAAGAGATATAAGGCTCAGGGTTGCTTATTACGCAAGAGTTTCAACAGAAAAAGATGAACAGTTAAATTCGCTGAAAAATCAACAGCAATATTATAAAGAATATATTGAGTCAAACAGAAATTGGGAATTAGTAGGCGGATATATTGATGAAGGTATTTCCGGCATTTCCGTAAAACATCGAGAAAGATTTCATCAAATGATTGACGATGCGGTTAATGGTAAATTTGACTTTATCATTACTAAAGAAATATCAAGATTTGCCCG
Organism: uncultured Eubacteriaceae bacterium; assembly: GCA_948441255.1. Classification (GTDB taxonomy): domain Bacteria; phylum Bacillota; class Clostridia; order Lachnospirales; family CAG-274; genus MGBC114079. The sequence continues at coordinate 3,459 of CAOJPS010000005.1, forward strand.
AAACACACTTGACAGTATTCAATATACAAGAAAATTACTTTCAAACGGCGTTGGAGTATTTTTTCAAAATGACAATATAAATACTCTTGATGAGGACAGCGAATTTCGTCTAACAATAATGGCAGGCGTAGCACAAGATGAAAGCCGTAAATTATCAAGCAGAATTAAATTCGGACACAAACAAGCGATAAAAAATGGTGTTGTAATGGGTAATTCAAGAATTTACGGATATGAAAAACAAAAAGGTAAACTTGTAGTAAATGAAAAAGAGGCTGAAATGGTAAAGATTATTTTTGAAAAATACGCAAGCGGAGAATACTCTACACCTATGCTTGAAAAATTACTTTACGAAAAAGGTTATCGTAATTATAGCGGTCGCAAAATTAATCGAGGTGTAATAGGTCACATAATAACTAATCCAAAATATAAAGGATACTACGTTGGTAATAAAGTTAAAATTGTTGATATGTTTACAAAAAAACAAAAATTTCTTAATTCGGAAGATTGGATAATGTGGTATGACGAAGATGGTGAAACTGTTCCGGCTCTTATTGATGAGGAAACCTGGGAAAAAGCTAATCGTTTTTTTCAAAGCAGAAGTATGCAGATAAAAGCTCATAACTGTTCATATAAACACGACAATTTATTTACAAGTAAAATCTATTGCGCTAATGATAACGCACCTTATTATCTTAAAGCAAGAAAAAACAGAAAGGGAGAAGATAGCGGCACTTGGTGTTGCAGTCATAAAATAAAAAACGGCGCTGATTCTTGTAGTTCTTTTCCAGTTAAACAAGAGGAACTTATTTCAATTTTAACTCAAATGCTTTTAGCTGTTTATGATAATTTTGATATTCTTATTAATAAGTATATAGAATACTATAAATCGTCACAGCCAAAACAGGAAGATAGCAGTACAAATATTGCTGAAATAGAAGAAGAAATCGCAAAAATTGAAATAAAAAAAGATAAGCTCCTTGATTTAAGTCTTGACGGAAGAATTTCCAATGCGGAATTTGGAAAAAGAAACGATACTTTTAATCAAAAAATCGGCGAACTTGAAAAGATGAAATCAGAACTTATTGAAAAATCAAAAAATCAGAATAATGATTTGGAAAGTCTTGATTTCATAAGAAAAACAATTAAATCATATATAGTTGATGGACAACTCATATTTACACAAGCTTCAATTAATCAAATGATTGAGAGAATTTATGTGAAACCTATTGATAAATATTATGCCGAAATTACTATTATACTAAGGACAGGAAAAGAGCAGATTTTTCCGGCATACAGTAAAAAAATCCCTAAAAAGCCTATGAGTTGTTTCGTTAACACGTTTAAGAAAATGATTGAGGCACAAGAAAGAGAAATGGCGCAGAAAAACCAGACTCCTTCTTCAAAATAAATAAACAGTTAAATCAAAAAATGAGATATATCATTTAAAGCGAAGCAATAAAAGAATGAACAAACAAACTTTAATAAAATTTAATGTATTAAGAAATTCTTTTATTGTTTCGTACTAAAACTCTACAAATTTTTATAAAAAACGAGAATCAAAATATATTTTTGATTCTCGTTTTTTTATGGAAACACTATACTTCTTTTGAAATCTCATACTAACAATAGTACCATCAAAAAAACATTTCATTTCGTGAGTGTCAACTTTATTGACACGCTGATATGTAGAATTTATACATATATTGCCTTTTGTCCTAATAAACTTTTATTATAAAAAAATAATAAATATTAAACCATAATAGTGCTTTTTTAAAAATTTTGCGAATTGATATAAAAGACAAAGGAGAATTGCGATGAAAACAAAAAGTATAGCAAAAGGAGCGTTAATACTCACACTAGCTGGAATAATAACACGAATATTAGGTTTCATATATCGTGTATATATGTCAAACACAATAGGTTCAGAGGGAATGGGATTATACCAGCTTATAGTTCCAATATATATGCTTGTATGGAGCATATCCTCATCAGGAATATCAACTACAATATCAAAACTGACAGCACAAGAAAATGCCGAAAATAAATATGGAAATATAAACAAAATATTATTTCATTCAATGCTTATATCTATCACTGTTGCCGCTTTACTAAGCGTAACTATTTATACTTTATCAGATAAAATATGTGTAAATCTATTAAAAGACACAAGAGCAATATTATCATTAAAACTTATATGTTTTTGTTTTCCTTTTATGGCAGCCGGCTCTTGTATAAGAGGTTGGTTTTTTGGGCTACAGGAAACACTTACTCCGGCTATAAGTCAAGTTTTTGAACAATCTGTAAGAATGGCAGCAATATTTTTTCTTTCAGGCATATTAATACCAAAAGGCGTTGAATTTGCCTCAGCGGCAGCAGTAACCGGTATGTGTCTTGGAGAAATAGCTTCATTTGTTTATGTATACATTTCACACAAATATTTTAAAAAAGAAAAAAAATTATATTCAAAACCTACAATGAATATAAGAATAGTTTACATAGCCATTTTAACAATGGCAATACCATTAACCGCCAACAGAATGACCGGCTCATTTCTCTCAACAATAGAAAATATATTAATACCGCAAAAATTACAAGCCTTTGGTCTTACACAAAAAGAAGCTATGGAAATGTATGGGGAAATTTCAGGAATGGTAATGCCATTAATAATGTTTCCCTCATCAATTTTAACAGCACTCTCAACCACTCTGCTGCCGGCTATTTCAGAAGCGGCGGCAAAAAACAATAACACACGCATAATATCAGCATTAAAAAAATCAATGTCTTTCACCTCTATAATAGGAATAGGCGCTTGCGGTCTTTTCATTACATATTCAAATGAAATATGCGAATTAATATATAACCGATACGAATTAGGAAATCTTTTATTTTTAATAGGAATAACTTGCCCTTTAACTTATTTACAGGTCACATTTTCAGGAATACTGAATGGTCTTGGAGAGCAAATATTTATATTCAAAACAAGCATAATAAGTTCATTTATAAACATAAGTTTCATTTATTTCTTAATTCCTAAGTATGGTATATACGCTTTTATATTAGGCTGGCTAATAAGCCTTTTAACAGTAAGTTTTATATGTATAAAAAGAACAATAAAAAGAACAGGCTTAAAATTAAACCTCTCTCTATGGTTTATAAAGCCAACAATATGTATAGCAGGGAGTTGTATAATATCAAAAGCTATTTACACAAAATATTTAATTCAGATTAATAAATTCATTTCAATACCTTTCTCAATATGTATAATAGGCTTATTTTATATTTTGTTTCTACTATTCACAGAATGTTTTAAAATATCCTCACTCAAAGAACTTATAAAATCAGCCGTAAAATAAAAATAATTTTTTATGTCCTTTTCAGATGTTTTATGTTAAAATAGTATAAAGGCAATACCGCATAATTAATATTTTGCAGCTTTGGATGATATTTTCCACTGCTGTGTCAAAGGCTCTTATCATAGGCTACGACTATGATTGCGAGCCTTTTCCTTGCACTGAAAAATATCATCTCAAACCTGCTTTATTGAATTATGCGATATTGCCTAAAGAAGAAATATCATTTTAAAATATTCAGAAAGGTAAACCGCGTCAAAGCGGGGGTGGGTTTTATGAGCGACAAATTTATTGTTACAATAAGCCGTCAATTCGGAAGCGGCGGACGTGAAATAGGAAAGAAAATAGCAGATTCTCTTGGAATAGAGTTTTATGATAAAGAGCTTATTTCTCTTGCGTCAAAAGAAAGCGGATTCTGTGAAAATGTATTTGAAAAAGCCGATGAAGCGCCGTCGAATAGTTTTCTGTACTCTCTTGTAATGGGTTCAAATCCAATGAGTTCTCTTTTTTTCAGAAACGATGACCTTCTAACAAACGACAAGCTTTTTTCAATTCAGTCCAAAGTAATAAAAAACATAGCAAATGAAAAATCCTGCGTAATAGTCGGACGCTGTTCAGATTATATTTTAAGAGAAGAAAAAAACTTAACTAGAGTATATTTTCACGCCGATATGGATTTCCGTGTAAAAAGAACTATGGAATTATATAAACAATCAGAAAAAGACGCTAATGCTTCCATTTTAAAAGCCGACAAAAAACGCAATAACTATTATAACTACTATACAGGAAACGAATGGACAGACCTAAAAAATTATGACATAATAATAAACACAAGCAAAATAGGTGTTGAAAATTCTGTAAAAGCCGTAATAAACTATGTAAATATGGTCAGAGAAATAAATAAATAAGTTCATCTTGTAAAAAAGGCTGTCACAAATAGTTAAATTATACACCGATTTGTAACAGCCTTTTTAAAGAAGTGCGGACAGAGCAATCCAAAAATACTGAACAGTCAGCAGGATACGGGACTTAAATCCCTCATTTTTTAATGCCTGAAATGACGCATTCCTGTAAATACCATAGCTATATTATATTTATTACAAGCATCAATAGATTCTTGGTCCCTAACCGAACCGCCGGGCTGAATAATCGCGGTAATACCTGCTTTAACGGCAGCCTCAACACAATCACTAAACGGGAAAAAAGCATCCGAAGCCAACACAGCCCCTTTAACCACATCTTCTCCAAGCTGTTCAATACCGTGTTCAATGGCCTGATTAGTCGCCCAAATACGATTTACTTGTCCCGGGCCAACTCCAACAGACTGTTTATCTTTACCTATAGCGATACCATTTGACTTAGCGTATTTAACAATTTTCCAAGTAAAGAGCAAATCCTCCATTTCCTTTTCAGTAGGTTTTCTATCCGTAACCACTTTTAACTCACTTTCATTTAACAATTCATTATCTATATCCTGAACAAGAATACCGCCCGAAACTTTTTTAACATCAAAGGCATTATCCAGCTGTTTTCTTCCAATGTCATCCAGCTTAAGAATACGTATATTTTTCTTTTTTGTAAGAATTTCCAAAGCATCTTCAGTAAAATCAGGAGCAAGGACAATTTCAAGAAAAATTTTACTTATTTCCTCAGCGGTATCTTTTTCAATAACACCATTAGCCACAACAATACCGCCAAAAATAGAAACTGGGTCAGTATTGTATGCTTTCACATAAGCGTCATAAATATTCACTCCGCTTGCCACACCGCAAGGATTTGAATGCTTACAAGCAACAACTGTTGGTTCGTCATATTCTTTCAAAAGTTCCAAAGCCCCGTGAGTATCATTAATATTATTGAAAGAAAGCTCTTTTCCGTGAAGCTGAGAAATACCTGTAAGCATACCTTTACTGTTTCCAACTTCTTTATAAAAAGCCGCTTTTTGATGAGGATTTTCCCCATATCTCATATCCTGAACCTTTTCAAAAGTCATACTCAAAGTTTGAGGATACTTCTCAATCCCCGCCTTATCACGAAGGTAATTTGCGATAAGAGTATCATAATGAGCAGTATGATTAAACACTTTTGCCGCAAGATAAAAATTTGTTTCAGCGGAAACCTTTCCTGTATTTTTAATTTCGTCAATAATTCTATCATAATCATCAGGGTCAATAATCACAGAAACATCTTGATAATTTTTAGCGGCAGCCCTAAGCATTGTCGGGCCTCCAATATCAATATTCTCAATAGCCTCCTCAAGCTTAACCCCATCTTTTAAAATAGTCTGTTTAAAAGGATAAAGGTTTACAACCACCATATCAATAAGTTCAACACCAAGTTCTTTCACTTGTTTCATATGCTCATCGTTACTTCTCATAGCGAGAAGACCAGCGTGAATATTAGGGTGAAGTGTCTTAACCCTGCCATCAAGACATTCAGGAAATCCTGTAACCTCCGAAATACCAATAACATCAATACCAGCGTCGGCAAGCGTCTTATATGTACCGCCTGTCGAAACAATTTCAATCCCCAAATCTCTGATTTTTTTAGCAAACTCAACAATACCTGTTTTGTCCGACACACTTATCAAAGCTCTTTTCATCAATAAAAACTCCTTTCTTAGCTTCAGAAAACACCAGCAAACCCAAAGAATAAAAATTGTTTTTAATATCCTTTATACGGTGTTCCCTCATTTTTTATTTACCAAAAAAAGGCCGACCAAAGAACAGACTAATAAAATCTGCCCAGACGGTCGGCAAAGAAATTCCGTGCTCCCTTGTGGTAATCCACAAAATCCGCCAGTAACACAGAATATTTAGGAAACACCGCACAAAGGATATTAAAAATAATTTTTTAAAGTTAAAATTTCCGTTATCGTGTCATTTTTCAAGAAAAATAACACTATCACTTCAATTTTTTTAAAAAATTATTTTTATTCTTTTAATTATGCGGTGTTTCCTTTATACAAATAATTTTATAAAAAATATAAATGCTATTACACACATTACAATATTAACATCTTTCTTTCTGCCTGTCAATAATTTTAAGATAACATAACTTAAAACCCCAAAAACAAGACCTTCAGCGATACTATATGTAAAAGGCATCATAACCATAGACAAAAAAGCCGGAATAGCCTCTGTAAAATCCGAAAAATCAATTTTAACTATAGAATCAGCCATAAACAACCCCACAACAATAAGAGCCGGAGCAGTAGCAAAGCTTGGAATAGCTATAAAAACAGGAGAAAAAAACAGCGAAACAAAAAACAATCCAGCAGCTGTAATAGCAGTTAGTCCTGTTCTTCCTCCCTGCGCCACTCCTGAAGCGCTTTCAACAAAAGTAGTTGTAGTAGAAGTTCCCAAAACAGCACCCGCTACAGTTCCTACAGCGTCGGCCAAAAGCGCCGGTTTAAGTTTAGGCAGCCTGCCATCTTTGTCAACAAAGCCCGCCTTTTCAGAAACCCCAATAAGTGTAGCAATAGTATCAAACATATCAACAAATAAAAATGAGCAAAGCACAACAATAAAATCAAAAAATTGAATTTCACCAAAATCAATACTTTCAAAAGCCGTAAAAATATTAATATCAGTAATAGACGGAGGAAGACTTACTATACTTTCAGGTATAAGGCTTGGTGTATAAGGTGACGGCTGATACCAGCCAATAAGCTCACAGCCTATTCCCATAGCGTATGTAATCAAAATCCCCCAAAGCAAAGCTCCCTTAACTTTATAATATGACATAACGCCTATAATAATAACGCCTATAATTGTAAGGCACGGAGCAACCTCGCCAATATCTCCCGCCGTAATAAAAGTACTCTCATCAGCAACAACAATTCCAGAATTTTTCAGTCCAATAAAAGTAATAAACAAGCCAATACCAACACTAACAGAAATTTTAAGATTTTTAGGAATAGCGTTAAAAATAGCCTCTCTGACATTTACAAAAGAAATCAGAATAAAAATTATCCCCTCAATAAAAACAGCGCAAAGAGCAATCTCCCAGCCATACTCTTTAGCGACAGTATAAGCAAAATAAGCGTTAAGCCCCATACTTGGAGCAAGAACAAAAGGATAATTAGCAAAAAAAGCCATACATAGTGTACCTACAACGGCAGCAAGAACCGTAGCGGTAAAAACAGCGCTGGAATTCATACCCGCACCGCCAAGAATATCTGGATTTACAGCAAGAATGTATGCCATAGTCATAAAAGTGGTAACCCCAGCATAAATCTCTGTTAAAACATTTGTATTATTTTCTTTAAGCTTAAAAAAGTTCATATATTCACCGCCAATATATAGTAAAATTATCATTAAGAACTTGTTTTTAATCAAGCTAAAAAACTCACGCAAGTTCTTAGAAACATTGATTGATAAAAAACGCCCTAATCTATAGTTTCTTAATTATACTAAACACCCACACCTTATGTCAATCAAATCAGAAAATTTCATAAAAACTAACTAAAAAATCAAATTATTTCCTCTTTAAATTAACTATTTCCACTAAACCGCTATTGTCATCTTTCAATATAATATCGCCTGTACATTTTTCCTGTGTTTGAGGCAAAACCATATCAACACTTAAAAGCTTTCTATTTTTCAAAAGTTCCCTTGCGTCTTTTTTATCCAGCATCTTTCCATATACTTGAACATTATTTTTCCAAAGAGAAAATTTACATCCTCTTTGCCAGTTTGTACAATAAAAACTTTTACTGTTTTCTACAATTTCTCCATCGCCGCATTTTGGACATTTCCCCAAACTATCAAATTTCTTGCCGCCTTTTTTGCTTTTTACATTCTCTGCCGGAAAAACAACATTTTTCACAGAAATTTTAGATTGTTCAACAATATAATTAACATACCTTACAATACTTCCCATAAATTTTTTATCGTCCATTTTTCCTTTAGAAACCGAAGTCAAGCCTTTTTCCCACCTTCCTGTTGTTTCAGGTGATTTAAGTTCAGGAGGAACTACATCTATAAGTTTCATACCCTTATCAGTAGGAATAATATTTTTTCCATTTCTAAAAACATACCCTACCTGAAGAAGTCTTTCAATAATAGCCGCTCTTGTAGCAGGTGTTCCAAGACCACTATCTTTAAGCTGTTCTTTTAACTCTTCGTCCTCAACAAATCTTCCGGCGTTTCCCATAGCTGACAAAAGCATAGCCTCATTATACATTTTAGGAGGAAGTGTTTTCTTTTCAACAGATTCAGCACTTTCATTTGTAACAATATCACCTTTCTTTACATTAGGCAAAATATCTTCTTTTTTATCGTTTTTGCCCTGAATATTAAGAACTGTCCAGCCTTTTTCCAAAATAGAAGTTCCTTTAGTAATAAAATTATGTATGTCAACCGCCGTAATAATTTTTGTAGTATTATAAACATACTGAGGATAAAAAACAGCCATAAATCGTCTTACAATCAAATCATAAACCTTAAACTCATCATCGCTCAAAGAAGAGATATTAATTTTAATGTCAGTAGGAATGATAGCGTGGTGGTCTGTAATTTTTGAATTGTCAATAATTCTTTTACCTAATGGAAGTTTTTTAAGATTTAAAATATAATCAGAAAAACTTTTATACTGTTCAACTAAATTTATCTTATTAAGTGTTGACTTAATTTTAGGAATCATATCATCAGACAAATATCTGCTGTCAGTTCTCGGGTAAGTTATTAACTTCCTTTTTTCGTACAAATCCTGAGCAATACTCAAAGTTTGCTTAGCGGAGAAAGAATATTTTTTATTGCAATCTCTCTGAAGCTCTGTCAAATCATACAAAAGAGGAGGAAGTTGTCTGTTCTCCTTATTTTCAACAGAAACTACAACTCCTTGTTTTCCTCTAACCTCCTCAACAATTTTCAAAGCCTTTTCCCTATCAAAAATTTTACTGTCATTTTCCTTTATATCAATCCAAGTACTTTTATATCCATCAAAAACACCGATAACTTCCCAGTACGTTTTAGGAACAAACTCGTTTATCTCCTTTTGTCTTTGAACTAAAATAGCCAATGTAGGGGTCTGAACTCTGCCAATACTTAAAAGAGTATTATATTTAAGGGTAAACGCCCTTGAGGCATTTATTCCCACAAGCCAGTCCGCTTCCGAACGGCATTTAGCGGATATATACAAATTATCATACTCACTTCCGTCCTTAAGATTATTAAAACCATCTTTAATAGCGGAATCTGTCATACTTGAAATCCAAAGTCTTTTAAAACTTTTTTTGCATTTAACCAGATTATAAATATATCTAAAAATAAGTTCTCCCTCTCGCCCGCTGTCAGTAGCGCATATTATATAAGATATATCTTTTCCGTTCATAAGCTTTTTAAGTATATCAAACTGTTTTTTTGTGGAATAAATAGCTTTGGTTTTTATATTCTCAGGAATAATAGGAAGCGTATCAACCCTCCACTTTTTCAATTCCTTATTATAGTCCTCCGGGTCATACAATGTAACAAGATGTCCCACTGCCCAAGAAACAATATACTCGTCGGAAAACAAAAAACCGTCGCCTTTTCCTCCGCACTTTAAAACCCTTGCGATATCTCTGCCAACAGAAGGTTTTTCGGCAACAACCAAAGTTTTCATAAAACAAACAACCTTTCAAAAGGAAAAATCAGCAAAACATTTCTTTTTCCTTATCCTCAAATTTTTTTCTTTCAATTAAAATTTTTTCAACCTTTTTCTTAACTCTTTGCAAAGCATTGTCAATTGACTTTTCATCTTTTCCTACAATATTCGATATTTCATAATAGCTTTTTCCTCTAAGGTATAATATTAAAACTTTACGTTCAAGCTTACTTAAATTATGAAGAATTTTTTCTTCAATATAGTTTTTATCCTCACGCCCAATCAAAAGTTCCTCAGGATTTGAAAGCTTGTCAGCAAACAACTCTATATAAGAACACTCATTATCATCGTAAATAATATTATTTAAAGAAAGCGAAGAATTAAGAGGAATATGCTTTTGTCTTGACGCGGACTTAATAGCCGTTATAATCTGCCGTTTAACACAAAGTTCCGCAAAAGAATAAAAAATATAGCTCCCATCAAAATCTCTTATGGCCTTATAAAGTCCAATCATTCCCTCTTGTATAATATCCTCGTGGTCAGCTCCGATAATAAAATAAGGTCTTGCTTTCACTCTAACAAGCTTTTTATACTTTTCAATAATATATTCCAAAGCTAACTCATCTCCATTATGAATAAGCTCAATAATATTCTCGTCTTTCAATTTTTCATAGTCTTTATATCCCGAATAAACAGCATATAAACTATTATCTCCCATAAACACACTCTCCCAATAAACAACAAAAGATTAGCCGCGGCGCATTTTTTCAAGCCAAGCAGCTGTTTCTCTGTCCAAATTATCAATAAGCATATTATTTTTGACAGGTTTCATTTCCTCAATTTTTTCTCTTATATGCTTTCTCGCAAGTTTAACATCCTGTTCAAGTTCTCTGGCAGACATACGAACAGCGCCCTGACTCATAATAATAATCTGCTCCAAACCATCTGAAGTAGCAACTTTAACTTTATATTTATCCTTAAACACCGTTGCGGTACGTTCTATGTAATTATCAGCCGTTTCCGCCTCTTTTGTATAAACAACATAAATTTCATTATATTTATATATACTTCCAACACCGCCTTTAACCAAATGAGCGTCAAAAACAAGAATAACATTCACTTTTTTATACCCTTGATAATCACCCATAATATTAATAAGCTTGTCCCTCGCGTCTTCCAAAGACTCCTCAGCGATTTTTTTAAGGGAGTTCCAAGCGAAAATAATATTATATCCATCAACAAGCAAATACTCATCACTCAAAAAAATCACCCTACCGTTTTTGTCTTTGGCGCACAACTTCATACATAATAAGACCAGCGGCAACAGAAGCATTCAAAGAAGAAATTTTACCAAGCATAGGTATTTTAACGGCAAAATCGCATTTTTTTCTAACAAGCCTGCCAACACCTTCACCTTCACTTCCAATAACAACAGCGACAGCACCATCAAGAGGCGCGTCAAAATACTCTTGACCATTCATATCGGCGCAGGCAATCCAAACCCCAAGTTCTTTAAGTTCGTCAATAGTATTAGCGATATTTGTAACCCTCGCTACAGGAACATATTCAACAGCTCCAGCGGAAGCCTTGCTAACCACCTCAGTCAGTCCAACAGCTCTCCTTTTGGGGATAATAACCCCGTGAGTGCCGCTTGCGTCAGCAGTTCTCAAAATAGCGCCAAGATTATGAGGGTCAGTAATCTCGTCAAGAATAATAATAAAAGGTTCTTCTCTTTTATCTTTTGCCGCCTGAATAATATCCGAAACCTCAACATATTCTTTCGCCGGACAAAGAGCAATAACCCCCTGACAGTTATTAGACCTGCTCATTTCAGCCATTTTATTTTTATCAACTTCCTGAATAACTATTCCTCGTTCAACGGCTTTTGCCACAATAACTTTCAAAGTTCCCTCAATTTCGCCTTTTTTAACAATAATCTTATCAATAGTTCTTCCGCTGTTAATAGCCTCAAGAACAGGGTTTCTCCCCTCAAGCTGAAATTCTCCGCAAAAATCATCATCTCTTTTATAATACTTATTAAACTTATTTAAATACCCTATATCAAATTTCTTTGGTTCCTTATTTTCAAATTCCCGTTTTTTTTGTTTACTATCAAAACCTTTTTTTCCTTTGTCATTTTTCAAAATAAAATCTCCTTTTCAATACAAATATTAAAAATCTCCGCAAGCCTTTCATTTTCACCTTTTATATATAAATAACCAAATAGCGCCTCAAGACCGGTAGCGTGCCTATAATCTACAACAGAAGCGTTTTTAGCGGAAGTAAAACTCTTAGCGTTCCTTCCTCTTTTCAAAACAGCAAGCTCCTCTTGTGTAACAACGTCTTTTATTCTGTTAAACATTTCAGCCTGAGCCTTTGCGTTGACAAATTTCTTAGAAATTCCGTGAAGTTTGTTTACAGACATATTACCTTTTTCAATAACCATAGTTCTAACAAAAATCTCAAAAACAGCATCTCCTATATAGGCAAGATTCAAAGGAGAATATTCTCCCGCGTCAGTTTTAAAATTATTCTTAAAATTATGAGAAACTGTATCAAAAAAATCCTCAATCATATTATTTTCTGCTCCACCTAACCCCTGCGGAAGTATCCTCAATAACAATACCTCTTTTTGCGATTTCATCTCGTATTCTGTCGGCTTCCGCCCAGTTTTTATTTTTCCTTGCCTCTTGCCTTTCAGCGATAAGAAGTTCTATTTCCTCATCGTCAGAAGACTTGTTTTCTTTCAAAGGCTCAATTCCCAAAATATGACATAACTCAACAATTTTTAACAAAACAGCATCCGCAAACAATTTCGTTGAGTTTTCATTTACATTTTTATTAGCAAACTTAACAAACTCAAATATAGAGGAAACCGCGTCCGCCGTATTGAAATCATCATCCATACTTTCCTCAAATCGTTCTTTATATTTCACGCATTCTTCGATAAGCTTTCGCTCACTTTCTGAAATATCACCATCTTTTCCATTAACAGCGATAAAACTTAAATCTTTAACACAGTTTTTAATTCTGTCAAGCCCATTTCCAGCAGCTTCCATCAAATCTTTGCTAAAATTAATAGGACTTCTGTAATGACCGTTTAAAATAAAAAACCTTATAACATCATAAGGAATCACCTTAGCAATTTCTCTCAAAGTAAAAAAATTGCCCTTAGACTTTGACATTTTTTCGTTATCAACATTTATAAAACCATTGTGCAGCCAATATTTTGAAAAAGGTTTGCCATTTGCCGCCTCACTCTGAGCGATTTCATTTTCGTGATGCGGAAAAATAAGGTCTTCTCCTCCGGCATGAATATCTATAGTATCACCGAGATATCTTTTTGCCATAACAGAGCATTCAATATGCCAGCCTGGTCTTCCATCTCCCCAAGGAGAATCCCATTTTGGCTCACCAGGTTTAAAAGGCTTCCACAATACAAAATCCATAGGATTTTTCTTTTCCCTGTCAATTTCAATTCTCGCTCCCGCCTCAAGGTCATCAATATTTTTTCCAGAAAGTTTTCCATATCCAGCAAAAGACTTTGTATCAAAATAGACAGTTCCGTTCACCTCATAAGCAAACCCTTTTTCAACAAGTGTTTCAATCATTTCTATAATATAAGGCATTTCCTCCGTAACACGCGGATTTTTAGTTGCCGGCTCAACATTAAGTCCATCAGCGTCTTTTATAGCCTCATTAACAAATCTGTCAGCAATATCTTTAGCCGAAACATTTTCTTCATTAGCCCTTTTAATAATTTTATCATCTACATCAGTAAAATTCTGTACATAATTAACTTCATACCCTTTGTATTCCATATACCTTCTTATTGTATCAAAAATAACATAAGGTCTTGCGTTTCCAATATGAATATAATCATAAACCGTAGGACCGCATACATACATCTTAACTTTATTTTCTTCCAAGGGAACAAATTCCTCTTTTTTTCTTGTCAATGTATTATAAAGTTTCATAATCAACTATTCTCCTTATCATCGCCTAAAACATAATTCAATTTTTTCTGCATTTTTTCAACCTTAATTCTTAAAGCGCATATTTCCATTTCAATAGGGTCAGGAAACTTAATTTGGTCAAGACAATCAGATGGTGTATCTTCTCCCTTATAACATTTATTATGTCTTTTAATAACTCTTGCCGGAACGCCAACAGCGGTGCAATTAGAGGGAACCTCATTCAGAACCACCGAGCCCGCTCCTATTTTAGCATTATCCCCAACTTTAAAAGGACCAAGAATTTTAGTACCAGAACCAATCATAACATTATTGCCAATAGTAGGGTGTCTCTTTCCGTGTTCTTTCCCAGTACCTCCAAGAGTAACTCCCTGATAAATAAGCACATTATCACCTATTTCACAGGTTTCGCCAATAACAACTCCCATACCGTGGTCAATAAAAAGACCTTTTCCTATTTTGGCGCCGGGATGAATTTCAATTCCCGTAAAAAATCTCGAAAACTGAGAAATAAGCCTTGCCGGAAAATACAACTCCATATTATAAAGCCTATGAGAAATCTTATGGAAAATACAAGCCCAAAAACAAGGATACAAAAATACTTCCGCTTTACTTTTAACAGCAGGGTCTTTCTTTTTAATGGTTTCCATTTGCTTGTCAACTTCTTTTTTAATTCCAAAAACAACACTAAAAACAACCGCAATTTTCAAAAAGGAAAAAAACAATTTTTTCAAACTCATTAAAAACACACCTCATTTACAGTAATATTTATAAGCCAACCCTTTCAACCAAACAAACGGCTTTTGCCGAAATACCTTCTTCTCTTCCCGTAAAGCCAAGCTTTTCCTCGGTAGTAGCTTTAACGCTTACAGAATCTATATCCATTTCAAGGCATTCAGAGATATTTTTCTCCATATTATTAATATATTGCGACATCTTAGGTTTTTGTGCTACAATAATACTGTCTATATTGACAATTTTATATCCATCGTTTTTAATAAGAGCATATACTCTTTTAAGAAGTTCCATACTCGAAATTCCTTTAAATTCTTCCTCCGTATCAGGAAAAAGTTTTCCTATATCACCTTTTTTACAAGCTCCAACAATGCTGTCCATAACAGCGTGAATTAAAACGTCAGCGTCAGAATGCCCAATAAGCCCTTTTTCATATGGTATATCAACACCGCCTATAATCAGTTTTCTGTCTTTTTCAAATTTATGTACATCATACCCAAGACCAACCCTTATATTCAAAACATAACCTCCCAAATAAAAATAAATAACGTGAGTTCGACGAAAAATTATAGTGAAACTCAGCGAAACGTAGTTTCGCACAAAAGTTTTTGCCTCGCTTTTTTCAAAAAGCGAGCGGAGTTTGAGGCAGAGCCTCAAGGTTTTTAACGCTCAAAGAGCATTTTTGGGGGTTTGGACCCTTTTTATCGGGAAAGCGTTCCCGTTTCGATAGAAAAAGGGTCCAATTAAATATAAACTTCATCGAACTCACGTTAAATAACATTAAAATTTCCGCAAATACCCTCCGCCAAAAAGGCAGAGGGTAAAAAATCAGTCATTTCTTCTGCTAAAAATAAGAAGAAGCCTTAAAAGGTTAGAAATAGCTACAGCGGCGGCGGCAACATAAGTCAAAGCGGCAGCTGAAAGCACTTTTTTAGCCGGCGCGATTTCATCATTTGAAAGATAATTATACTGACCAAGAAGTTTCAGCGCTCTGCTGGAAGCGTTAAATTCAACAGGCAGTGTAATAATCTGAAAGAAAACGACAGTAGCGAATAAAATAATACCAATTAAGAGCAAAATATTACTTCCGCTGAAATAACCAAATAAAAGCCCAATCATAATAAGCGGCATAGAAAGCTTAGAACCAATATTTACAACAGGAAAAATAGCTGTTCTAAACGTAAGCGGAAAATAACTTTCTCTGTGCTGAATAGCATGGCCCGTTTCGTGAGCGGCAACACCCAAAGCCGCGATACTTGAAGAAGCGTACACTGAATCTGATAACCTTAAAACCTTGCCTTTGGGGTCATAATGGTCTGTAAGATGACCTGAAATCCTCTCAACAGAAACATCATTTATTCCGGCGGAGAGAAGTAATTGTCTTGCCACATCAGCGCCCGTATATCCTCTTCTTGAGGAAACCTTCGAATATTTATCAAAAGTCGAAGAAACTCTTGACTGGGCAAAAAGCGCCAAAATCATAGCTGGTATAATAAGAAGAATAGTAGGGTCATAAAGAAATCCAAAGCCATAACCTCCGCCATAAAAGCCGTTAGTTTGTCTAACAAGCATAAAAATACTGTCAAGCATAATAAAATCCCCCTTTATAAAAAGTCTTTACAATAATATACGAATAAACTATTATATAGTCTTTTAATTCACTCCAAGAACCATTCCTTTTTCGATAGTATGCCCTCTCATATAATCAGCACAGGACATTTTTTTGCCGCCTTTAGACTGAACTTCTTTAATAAGAACCGCCGAATCTTTAGTTTTAACAACAAAACCTTTTTTATTTAAAATTTCAATAATAGTACCGGCTTCACCGTCATTTGCTGAATATTCCTCGGCGCTCCATATTTTAAATACTTCCCCATTCAGCAAAGTATATGCGCCAAGAATAGGATTTAAGCCTCTTATAATATTCAAGATTTCTTTTGAATTATGGTTCCAATCAATTTCACCTAAGCTTTTATCAATTTTTTTGGCGTAAGAAGAAAGGCTGTCATCTTGTTTTTCAGGTTTAGCCTCACCATTTTCAATAAGTACCAAAGCCTCAAGAAGAGCTTCCGCTCCAATAGGCGCCATTTTATCGTGCAAAGAACCATATGTTTCATCTTTATCAATGACAATTTCTCTTTTAATAATCATATCTCCCGTATCAAGCCCTTCAGCCATATACATAATTGTAATTCCCGTAACAGTTTCTCCATCAATAATAGCCCTCTGAATAGGAGCGGCGCCTCTGTATTTTGGCAAAAGAGAACCGTGAACGTTAATACAGCCAAACCTTGTCATATCCAAAACTCTTTTGGGTAAAATCTGTCCATAAGCCACAACAACAATTATATCAGCCCCAAGATTTTCAATTTCATCAATACTTTCATCATTTTTTAAATTTTCGGGCTGAAAAACCGGAATCCCCGCCTTTAAAGCAACTTCTTTTACAGGAGAAAACATTAATTTTTTTCCCCTGCCTCTGGGCTTGTCGGGCTGAGTAACAACTCCAATAACATTATGTTTTTCAATAAGCGCTTTCAAAGATGGAACAGCAAAATCAGGAGTACCCATAAAAATAATTTTCAAAAAAACCACCTCAAATCACATACTTTTTCAATTTAGAATGAAAATCTTTTAAAATAAAATCAATTAACAAAACAGGAAAAAGAGTATTTTCATTTTTACAATCAGCAGAAATTGTGTATTTTTGAGAAATACCATTTTCAAAAAATCTAATTCCCGTCATATTATCTATATAAGAATAATGTAAAAAAGCTTTTTCAAAGTCAAACCCAGCATCATAAGAAAAAAATATAAAATGAGAAAATAATCTTTTCAATTCCATTATTGAAATACTATGGTCAGAACCAATTTCACACAAATTCTTTTCTTTTAAAATAAATCCCCTTTTTTTCTCAAAATTCAAATTCTCAAAATGCCTTTTTATGCTAAAATCAGCGCTTTCAAAATAAATAACCGCAATAGAAAATTCTTCCAAAATAACAGAAAATCCGATTCGGCGCAATATACTTTTAAATCGTATTTCATTTGTATGATTTTTTAAAAAATTATACAAATTATCCTCTAAAAGTTTTTCCGAATATTCAAAATTCTCACCTAAAAACCAGACATTATTTTCAAACATCTTTTTCATACCTTTAGAATAATTGCTTATAACAACCGTATTGCAAGCCATAAGTTCAAAAACGCGCCTGGCAAACATAGTATCCGAATTTTTAACAGTATTAATATTTACAGCATACTTAGCTTTTTTTATTTCTCTGCCCAATTTGTCAAACGGTATACTGCCTTTATTAAACAGAGAATATTTTTGAGGAAAAACAGTATTTACATTATTTGAATTAAAATATCTGTCATAAATTTTCAGATTTATATTCTTATTCAAAATATTATCAAACAAGTTTTCCATATCCATACAGCGTTCTTTTTCATTGTTATACCAACTCCCAGCAAAGACAGCGAAATTCTCCTTTGGAAAACTATTCATAGGATTAAAAAACTTAGGTGTAAAACCAAACATCAGCACTTCCGTATTATTTTTTCCCAATTTTTTGTATCTTTCAACACATTCAGCACAAGTTGTAAATATATAATCAAACTTCAAAGCTGTGTCAACAAAATCATATTTATCATTGCCAAAATACGTTGGGTCTTCCTTATTCCAAAATACGGTTTTAATATTATGCCTTTTACAATAATCCAATATACCAAAAAGGACTTTTCTTGTTTCAAAAAGGACATTATTATTTTTATAAATCTTGCCTCTCCAGCACTCGCCATATTCTTTTATACCACTCCAAGCGGACTCACAAAAAAATATATCCGGCATAAACTCGTCAAAAATATTATGCCAGTTATTTGGTGTAACAAAGCGCGCGTCGCATTCTTGTGAAAAACATTTATAAGTCATATCATCGCATATAAAAGCAACTTTAACGTCTTTTTTTAAAACAGGAGTTTTTATATCTTTAATATATTTACGTTCTCCTTTTTTATTTGAAACACGGCAATTTTTATTTTTAAAGCCGCTCAGCATTGAATAAAGAAAAAAAGCCGCTGTACAAATAATTTTAGAATTATTTGTTTTTTTATATAAACCATAAACAAATTTTTTTAAATTCATAATGTATCATCTTTCCAAATAGGATTTAGAATATTTTTTTACTCCATTTAAAATGTGAAAAAAAGTATAATATAAAGAGCCGCAAATACCCTTTCCATACTCTCTGTGAACCTTATAAGTCATAAAAGCAGATTTTAACTTACTCCTTGATTTTCCATTTGGGGTCAGCCTATACTTTAAAAGCGGTTCATTTATTCCATAAGCCGTATCATATTTGCCAAGTATTTGAAGCCAATTCAAATAATCCTCGTGCAAACTGTCTTTTTTCATAGGAAACTCTTTAGCTACAGACTTCAGCAAAACAACAGAAGAACAAGGAATAGAATTTGTTTTTAAAAGTTTTTTATAAGTAGTTTTCTCCAAAACAGGAACAATCCTTCCCGTTTCAGTTCCATCATCTAATATAAGCGCTCTTGCCGTATAAGAAAACACAGCGTTTTTTTTCTCAAGCAAATCAATCTGCCGTCTAAGTTTTCCTTTTATCCAGATATCGTCCACATCTAAAAAAGCTATATACTTTCCTTTTGACACGCTAACTCCTCTGTTTCTCGTACCAGCAACTCCAAGCGATTGTTTATTTTTAAGATAAACAATATTATCATATTTTTTCAAATAGCAATTCATTATTTCATCAGTATTATCATTCGAGAAATCGTTTATAAAAATAATCTCCAAAGGAACATTTTGAATTAAAACAGAATTTATAGCGTCATTAATATATTTAGCGCCATTATAGCTTGCTATTATAACAGAAACAATGGGTTTCATATTTTTCAATCAGCCGCACCTCTTCTAAATTTTATTCCTCATCAATAATTTTATCAATATATAAAATACCGTCAAGATGTTCTGTTTCGTGACATAAAGCAATTGCCAAAAGTTCCTCACCCTCAACAACAATTTTCTCTCCGTTTCTATTCAAAGCTTCAACTCTGCAATATTCCGGACGCAAAACTTTTCCCGTTTCTCCAGGAACACTAAGACACGCTTCTTCCCAAACCCTTTCACCTCTTGTTTCAACCACAACAGGATTAATAAGTTCAATAAGTCCCTCACCAATATCAATAATAACAACCTTTTTGAGAATACCAACCTGAGGAGCGGCAAGCCCAACGCCTTCAGCGGCATACATAGTTTCAGCCATATCATCTAAAAGAGTTATAATTTTTTCATTAATTTCTTTAACTTCTCTTGATTTTTTTCTTAAAATCTCATCATCTTTAAGTCTTATTGTTCTTATAGCCATTAAAAACCTTTCCTTTCCAAAATCAAAACACCGATTATATTATTTTTAGTTTAATAGAAATTTTTTAAATCACATAATATAAACGGGATTAAGCGTTATATTAATATTAATTCCACTTACGTCATAACACTCCCTAAGTCTGTCAAGGCAGTACAGAACATAATTTTTCAAATTCCTCTCACGCACTCCCTTAACAATAATTTTCCATCGATACTGATTTTTTATTTTTGAAACAGTTGCAGGAGAAGGACCTATATGTTCAAACTGATTATTTTTATTAAATTTAACCATTATATCCAAAAGAGCAAACAAAGCTTTAATAACCTTTTTCTCATCAAAAGAAACAAACATAATAAAAAATATATGAGAAAAAGGAGGATACATCATTTGTTTTCTTACAGTAATCTCGTGATTATAAAAAGAAATATAATCATTATTTTTAGCAAACTCAATACTGTAATGCTCCGGATTATATGTCTGAATAAAAACACTGCCTTTAACAGAAGCCCTGCCCGCTCTGCCAGAAACCTGAGTAAGCATCTGAAAAGTATTTTCAGCACATTTAAAATCACCCGAATTAAGCGACATATCAGCAGCGACAACCCCCACCACTGAAACATTAGGAAAATCAAGCCCTTTAGCAATCATTTGAGTTCCAATAAGTATATCGGCGTCTCCGCGAGCGAATTTTTTAAGAATATTCTCGTGGGCATTTTTACCTGAAGTAGTATCCAAATCCATTCTAAGAATACGTGCCTCTGGAAAAATTTTTTTTGTTTCCTCCTCAATCTTCTGAGTACCCGTTCCAAAATATTTTATATATTGGGAACCACACCTGGGACAATTTTTAGGATTAGCGAGAGTTTTTCCGCAATAATGACAAATAAGTTTGTTTCCGCTCAAATGATAAGTATAATTTACATTACAGGATTCACACTCCATAACATAGCCGCATTTACGGCAAGACACAAAAGTCGAGTAACCTCTTCGGTTTAAAAATAAAATTGTTTGCCTGCCATTAAGAAGATTGTCCTCAATAGCGTTAAGCAAAGAAGAACTGAATACAGATTTATTGCCGTTTTCAAGTTCCTTACGCATATCTATAACATTAATCTCCGGAAAACTCTTATTAACTCTGCTGCTTATAGTAACAAGGTCAAACTCACCAATATTAGCTTTATAATAAGTGGATATATCAGGAGTAGCGCTTCCAAAAACAGTAATAGAACCACATATTCTGCCTATCTCAATTGCAATTTCTCTAACATCATATTTAGGAGTTGTTTCTGACTTATAAGTGCTCTCGTGCTCTTCATCAATTATAACAGCGCCAAGATTAGCAAACGGAGTAAAAATTGCCGACCTTGGACCAATCATAATAGAAATCTCACCCTCACGAGCTTTTTTCCACTGGTCAAATCTTTCGCCGGCAGATAAACGAGAATGCGTAACCGAAACCAATCTTCCAAATCTGCTCATAAATCTATTAACCGTCTGAGGGGTCAAAGAAATCTCCGGGACAAGAACAATAGCCTGTTTTCCCGCTTTCAAAACAGCTTCAATAATCCGCATATAAATTTCCGTTTTCCCGCTGCCTGTAACCCCATGAATCAAAACAGGTTTTATATCATTTGAGTAAAACTTATTCAAAACAAAATTAATCGCGTTTTTTTGTTCATCTGTAGGGACAAAGGGATTAGTCTTTTTCACAAAAGAAAAATCCAAAACATCTCTTTTAATTTCTCTGTCCAAAACATTAATAAGACCTTTCTTTTCAAGAGCGGAAATAGGCGACAAATTTATTTCAAGGAGCATTTTAATCTCGTCAACCGCTGTTCCATCAAATTCACAAAGAAAATTTAAAACTCTGCTCTGCAAATTATTCTTCGACACACATTTGTCAAAGAGAATCTGAAAATCCTCTTTCTTTCTGTTCAAATACACATATCCGCGAGTTTTGTCTTTAACAATAGATGGCATAATACACCGCAAGCATTCTGAAAGAGTAGAATAGTATTTTTCTTTCATAAATTTAGCAAGCTCAATAGCATTTTCAGAAAAAACAGGATACTTGTCCATAATAGAAATGACGCATTTCAGCTTATCTGAAGGCACGTCCGTATATTCTGAAAAACCAATAACATATCCCTCATATTTCTTATTACCCTTTCCAAAAGGAACAATAACTCTCATACCAACACATAATTGACCTTTGAGCGTATCAGGAATAATATAATTAAAAATTCTGTCAACATTTTTATGAGTAATAGAAATAATAACCTCCGCATATTTCATTTAACTACCGTCTTTCAAAAAAATAAATTTTAGAAAGCACTTGTTAAACAAGTGTTTTCTCATTCTTCCTCAGCGTCAGATTCATCGTCATCTGTTTCCTCAAAATCAGTATCATCAATTATTTCATCATCTAATTCATCAGTATCAAAAGTTTCATCATCCAATTCATCAAAATCCGAAACATCAAATACATCAAAATCATCCGTTTCCTCGTCTATTTCTTCAGAAATATTCTCATCAAGCCCATTATCCATATTAGTATTATCTTCCGGTTTTTTACTTAAATAATCTTCTTCATTAGTAAAATAATCTTCCTCATTAAAAACAGGGTGAAGATTCAAAACAGTACCCTCTCCCTCAGGAACTACCTTAATTTTTCCTTCATTAATTTCTTCAACGGCTGTAGAAAGCGGTTTTCCCTTTGTATTCTCAACCATAGGCTCATCACCGTCAATAATTTGTCTTGCTCTTTTCGAAGCCGCAATAACAATAGTATAACGGCTAGTAATCTCCGAAGCGTCCTCAGTATCTTTATTAAGTACCTCCATTAATTCCGCATAAGATGGTTTAAGCATTTAATTATCTCCTTTCAAAATATGTTTTAAGTTCAAATTTCTGCAAGCTTTCATTTTTTCGGACTTAACTATACAATTAATATCGCAAGCAGCTTTTTCAACAGAGTCATTAATAACAATATAATCGTATTTATCAATAATGTCAAATTCTTCTTTGGCTCTTTTAAGTCTAAGCTCAATTTTTTCGGGAGTTTCTGTCGCGCGTCCCAAAAGTCTTTTTTCAAGTTCTTCCATATTTGGCGGAGTAAGAAAAATAAGTACAGCTTCTGGATAAATTTCTTTAACTTTCAAAGCGCCCTGAACCTCTATTTCCAAAATAACAACCTTATTATTTCGAATATTTTCATTAACATAGTCAATAGGCGTACCATAATAATTTCCGCAAAAACAAGCATACTCAAGGAGCTTATTATTATCAATCATATTTTGAAATTCTTCCATAGTTTTAAAAAAGTAATGAACTCCATTTTTTTCATTGTTTCTTGGCTCTCTTGTGGTTGCCGAAATTGACAGCATATAAGAATCGTCTTTTTTAAGCTGTTCCACAACAGTACCTTTTCCCGCTCCTGACGGACCTGAAATAATTATAAGAATACCCTTATCATTCATTATATTAAATCTCTCCTGTTTTTTAAATATTTATTCTAAGGAAACTCCGTATAATTCAAAAATAAAAATAATTTTTAAAAAAAATTGAAGTGATAGTGTTATTTTTCCTGAAAAATGACACGATAACGGAAATTTTAACTTTAAAAAATTATTTTTAATATCCTTTGTTCGGTGTTTCCCTAAAAAAACTGTTTTTTCAGTATAAAAAAATAAATTTTATACTATAAACAATAGAACTTATCTGAAAACTACCATAAGACATCAGTTGTGTATATTTTAGTTTTCAGATACGCTCTAGCTATTATTTTCATCATCAATATCATCAATTTCAATTTCATTATGATATATATCATTGTCCTTTGCGATAATTCTGTTCGCAACTGTTTCTGGCTGAATAGATGATAAAATAATATGGTCACTGTCAGTAATAATAACAGCTCTGGTTCTCCTGCCATATGTAGCGTCAATAAGCTTACCCTCATCTCTGCCATCTTGAATAAATCTTTTAATAGGCGCAGATTCAGGGCTTACAACAGCAACAATCCTATTTGCGGGAACAATATTCCCAAAACCGATGTTAATAAGCTTAGCGTTGTTCATAAATTAAAATTCCTTTCGATAGCAAAACAATAAAATAATAAGTCAGTATTTACTAAAATTTACACTTCGTTAATTACAAATATTTTTTTATGAAATAAATATGAATAATCTTTGAATATTATCAAAAATTTTTTTGTTGTTTTCAGTTTAAAGTTTTGTAAATTGTCATAAATCACTCAATATTTTGAATTTGTTCTCTAATTTTTTCAATATCGCTTTTAATTTCAATAATTATATTAGTAACCTCTAAATCAGTAGTTTTAGAGCCAATTGTATTTGCCTCCCGATTCATTTCTTGTACAATAAAATCAAGTTTTCGTCCAACCGGCTCCGTTTCCTCCAAAAAAGACTTCATTTGTGAAATATGACTAAAAAGTCTTGTAATTTCCTCATCAACACACACTTTTTCAGAAAACACCGCAACTTCCGTCAAAATTCTACTCTCGTCAAATCCCATATTTCTAAGTTCTGAAAGTTTATCACGAAGTCTTTCCTCATATTTCTTCTCCGCAAAAGGGGCTCTCTCCTCAACCTTTTTAATATTATCATAAATAATATCAAGTTTGCTAAGGAGATTTTCTTTAATAGCGTCACCCTCAGCCTCACGCATATTTATAAACATAGTAAGCGCTGTTTTAACAGCATTGAAAAGCGGCTCCGTAATTTCATTTTCCTTTTCCTCAGTCAAAAAATTTTTCTCAACAGTAAGAATCTCGGGAAACTTTGAGATAAGCCCAACTGATATATCGTCAATTGCGCCATATCTTATTTTAATATTCTCAAGAGCATTTACATAGCTATCCGCAAGAACCTCATTCAAATTTATTTTAATATCATTTTTGGAATATGTATCAAAAGACACATAAACATCAGTTTTCCCCCTAAAAACCTGTTTTCCAACTATTTTTCTCACATAATCCTCAAAAGCAGTCATAGATCTTGGCATTTTTACACTGATATCATTATATCTGTGATTAACAGATTTAATCTCAACAACAAATCTGCGGTTGTAAAGAGTATGTTCGCCTCTCCCATACCCTGTCATACTTCTCATAAATAAACACCTCCGAAATAGCAATTATAAAATATTGACTATATGCCGTATATTCTATTATAATATGTAATGAAAACTATTGCAATAATTTATGAAAAAACTTTGGAGGATTTACAAATGGCACTTGACGGAATAACAATATCAAATATAATAAACGAATTAAAAACAAAGCTTCTAGGAGGGCGTGTAGATAAAATATATCAGCCTGAAAACGATGAAATAATAATATCTATAAGGAGTTTGGGAAAAGCCCACAAGCTTTTAATAACAGCAAACGCCTCCCACCCAAGACTGCATTTAACAGAAAAAAGCAAATCCAATCCAATGCAGCCTCCTCTTTTTTGTATGGTATTAAGAAAATATCTCACAAGCGGAAAAATAATTGGCATAACCCAGCCAAACTTCGAGAGAATAATAAATATCCATATAGAATCAATAAACGAACTTGGAGATTATTCCACAAAAAAACTTATTGTAGAAATAATGGGCAAACACAGTAACATAATTTTAACAGATGAAAACGATATAATTCTTGACGCCGCAAAACACATAAGCCACGAAAAAAGTTCCATAAGAGAAGTTCTGCCAGGAAAAACTTATTTTTTTCCACCGTCAAATAAATTTGACGCAATGCTTTTAGACGAAAAAAATTTCAAAATTTCCATACAAAAAAGTCACACAAAAAAACTTCAAAATTTAATATACGAACATTACAATGGAATAAGTCCTTCTTTTGCCTCGGAAATTTGTTTTCGCGCTTCGCTCGACCCATCGGACAATGTTTCTCAAACTTCCGAAAATGACTTGAATAAATTATACCAAAACTTCAAATCCATAGTTGAAAACATAAAAAACGGCAATTTCTCACCAGAAGTAATTTATTCAGAGAAAAATAAGCTTTTTGAGTTTTCATCAATAGAAATGAAACAGTACAATTTGTTAAAAAAACAAAAATTTTTATCAATATCCGATTTGCTAGAGTTTTTCTATGCTGAAAAAGATGCTCAATACAGAATGAACCAAAAATCACAAGACTTAAAAAAACTCATAAATCACAACATAGAACGCTGCGCAAAGAAAAAGGATATGCAGATAAAAACATTAAAAGAAATATCAAACCGTAACACACTAAAGCTGTATGGTGAACTTATAACAGCAAATATATATTCCATACCAAAAGGAGCCGAAGTCTTTACAACACAAAACTTTTATGATGAAAAACTCTCAGAAATTACCATTCCCCTCGACCCCACACTTACAGCGCCGGAAAACGCGCAAAAATATTTCAGGCGATATAATAAAGAAAAAAGAACTTTTTCAGCTGTACAAACACAAATGAAACAAAATGACGAAGAACTTTTATACCTTGAGGGAATACTAACGTCAGTACAAACCTCAACAGACGAACAGGACATAAAAGAAATACGTCAGGAATTGTACGAACAAGGTTTTATAAAAAAATTAAAACAGTCTAAAGGCAAAATAAAAACTGAAAAATCAAAACCGCTGCATTATATTTCTTCAGATGGTTTTCATATGTACGTAGGAAAAAACAATCATCAAAACGACGAACTTACACTAAGATTCGCCAAAGGAAACGATATGTGGTTTCACACAAAACAAATTCCAGGCTCTCATGTAATAGTAGTAAGCGAAGGAAAAGTCATTCCAAACAAAACATTAAATGAGGCGGCGTCACTCGCGGCATTTTACAGCAAAGGAAAAAATTCCGCTCTTGTCCCTGTAGACTATACCCTCAAAAAATTTGTAAAAAAGCCTGCCGGCGCAAAACCAGGAATGGTCATTTATGAAACGAACAAAACAGCCTATATCACCCCAAATGAGGAAGATATTTTAAAAATAAAAAAAGCCGATTAAAACTTAAAACGCTGATTATTTCAAATTATATTTGAAACAATCAGCGTTTTAAAAAACTCAATTTCCGGTTCCCCTAAGTTCCTGTCTATTTTTATATACAAGGTCAATTTCTTTACTAAGAAAATCTTCAGTTTCTCTTGAATTTCTCGCAAATTCCTCAAGCGTCACCCTAATAGCCTGCTCCGTTTGAGCCAATAAATTATCAGCGTATTCAACAGCCGCAATACGCATCTCTCTTGAAGTATCTTTTGCCTCTCCCATAATAATTGAAGCTTCTTCCCTTGCCTTCTTGGCTATTTCGTGTTCACTGATAAGCCTTTCACACTTTTCTTCGGCATCCTTAATAATACTTTGCGCTTTGTTATTGGCGTCATTAATAATTTTATCACAATTATCAGCAATTCTCTGTGCCTGTTTAATTTCACCTGGCAAACTTAATCTTATATCGCCAATTATCTCAAATATCTCATCTTTGTCAATAGAAATTTTTTTTGAAAAAGGTCTTGGTGCGCTTTTATCCAAAAGGTCTTCAAGATCATCAAGCAAATCAAATATAGAATTCATAAAAACCCCCCTATAGCAAATTTTCAAATTTTCAAAAATTCATCTTACAGCAATTCTCAAAATTTTTAAATCAAATAACAAAAATTATTTTTTACGCGATATTTCCTTAAATTTATCAACAATAATATTTTTCAAAACCTCTGGAACCATTCCCGAAATGTCCCCTCCAAACATAGCTACCTCTTTAACAACACTCGAACTCAAGTACAAAAACTGTGTACTTGTAGGAATAAACAAAGTTTCAATATTTTCATTTAAACTTCTGTTTGTAAGTGCCATCTGAAATTCATACTCAAAATCAGTAACAGCTCTAAGTCCTCTTATAACCAGCTTAGCGTCAACTTTTTTAACAAAATCGCACAAAAGTCCCGAAAATGGCATAACTTCAACATTAATCAAATCTTCTGTAAGTAATTTAATATGTTCAACCCTTTCTCTAATAGAAAAAAGAGAATTTTTAGACGGATTTTCCAAAACACCCACAACAAGACTGTCAATAAAACCTGAAGCCCTTTTAATAATATCAAGATGGCCATTTGTAGTAGGGTCAAAACTGCCTGGATAAACTGCTTTATTCATTTTCTAAATCCTCCGAATAATTATATTCGATAAACGTCATTTTAATTTTATTATAGTTCTTTATCCTAAAAACATTAAAACCCTCCGCGATAATATCCGTTTCAGACGCTGACTGTTCCGCAATAATAAAGCCATTACTTCTAAGAACCTCTGCCTTTAAAATCATTTTTAAAGTTTCTTCAACCAAGCCTTTTTTATATGGAGGGTCCATAAAAATAATATCAAATTTCTGTTTTTCTCTTCCAAATTTTAAAACAGCGTCAAAAACGTCAGATTTTAAAATTCTTGCTTTTTCAAAAAGACGAGTAAACTTCAGGTTTTCCTCAATAACGCTGACACTTTCCCTTGATGAGTCAACAAAAACAGCACTTTTTGCCCCTCTTGATAAAGCCTCAATACCAATCCCGCCGGAACCGCTGTACAAGTCCAAAAAATCGATGTCATATAAATCATTCGCGATTATATTAAATAAAGATTCCTTAATACGGTCAATAGTAGGTCTTGTGTCTATTCCAATCGGAGCCTTAAGTCTAAGCCCCCTTGCGTTTCCCGATATAACACGCATACAAAAACATCCTTACAAATAAAAAATAAATAAAAGTGTATTCTAAAATTATATAAATCAAATACACACTAACTATCATTATACAATATATTAATTAAACTGGCAAATAATTTTTTAAAAAATTTTCAAATCAATCAATTTTTCTAAAAAATCGTTCTATTTCGAGTGATAATTTTCTATTTTGCTCTTTTTCAAAAAGCGGGTCGTCAATATATAATTCTTCCGTAGCTTTCTGAGCCATTTTTAAAATATCAATATCCTTATAAAGATTAGCAATTTTAAGTTCAGGAACACCGTGTTGTCTTGTCCCAAAAAAATCTCCTGGTCCCCTCAGATTAAGGTCTTTTTCAGAAATCTCAAAACCATCCGAAGAACTTGTCATAATTTTCATACGCTCTTTTGCCACCTTATTTTTGGAGTCACTCACCAAAATACAGTAC
>CAOJPS010000006.1 GCA_948441255.1 uncultured Eubacteriaceae bacterium
AAAACTTTAATAAGCAAAAACTGTCGTTTTTGCTGTGTAATTTTGATATTTTCTTCTGCGAAACGTAGTTTCGCTCAAAAGTTCTTTGCTTCTTTCTTTCAAGTAGTGCCGCAAAGAAATGCGGTCGGCGTAAGCCGATTTTTGGCGAAGCCAAAAACACTGACTGGGTGCCGCAAAGAAGTGCGGTCGGCGTAAGCCGATTTTTGGCGAAGCCAAAAACACTGACCGAGAAGTCGGGTTTGGGGCTGGTCACAAAATCAAAGATTTTGTTGCTCGCCCATGCAACCAGGCTGAAAGCCCAAGGTTTTTCTTAAGCTGCCATATATAGGGCAGCGCCCCGCGGTTTCAAATCTGCTGTTCCTCAATTTCTTCCTCTTTTTTTTCTTTGTCCACAAGCTTAAGGTCAATTTTTCTATAAGTATTCATACCAGTACCAGCTGGAATAAGCTTACCTATAATAACGTTTTCCTTAAGACCAATAAGAGGGTCAACCTTGCCTATAATAGCCGCTTCCGTAAGAACTCTCGTAGTTTCCTGGAAAGAAGCCGCTGAAAGGAAAGATTCTGTAGCCAAAGCGGCTTTTGTAATACCAAGCAAAACTCTCGAACCATTAGCCGGCTCAAGCCCTTTCTCAATCATTTCTTTGTTTACAGCGTCAAACTCAAGCCAGTCAATAAGTCTTCCAGGGAGGAAATTAGTATCACCGTTTTCCTCAACTTTAATACGTTTAAGCATCTGCCTTACAATAACCTCAATGTGCTTATCATTAATATCCACACCCTGAAGCCTATAAACGCGCTGAACTTCCTGAATCATATAGTCCTGAACGCCTCTTATTCCCTTAATTCTCAAAATATCGTGAGGATTCACGCTTCCTTCCGTAAGTTCGTCACCGGCCTCAATAATATCGCCGTTAAACACTTTAATACGTGAACCATAAGGAATAAGATAATCCTTGCTTTCACCTTTTTCACTAATAACCGTAACTTCTCTTTTCTTTTTGTTATCCGTAACCACAACTTTACCGCCGGTTTCAGAAATAATAGCAAGACCTTTAGGCTTTCTCGCCTCAAAAAGTTCCTCAACACGAGGAAGACCCTGCGTAAGGTCATTACCCGAAACACCGCCGGTATGGAAAGTACGCATAGTAAGCTGTGTACCTGGTTCACCAATGGACTGTGCGGCAATAATACCAACAGATTCTCCTATACGAACAATTCTGCCGGAAGCCATATTAGCGCCGTAACATTTAGAGCAAACACCTTTTCTCGCGCGGCAGGAAAGAATAGTTCTTATAAACACTTTTTTAATTCCCGAAGCCTCAACCATCTCAGCTTGGTCAGGAGAAATCATAGAATCCGCCTCAACAATAAGTTTTCCAGTTTCCGGGTCATAAATATCCTCAACAGAAAATCTGCCTCTTATACGGTCAGACAAAGGCTCAATAACTTCCTGTCCGTCCATAAAAGCGCTGACCCACATACCAGGAACCTCATCTTCTCCCTCCGAGCAGTCCCACTCGTGAATGATAATCTCCTGAGAAACGTCCACAAGACGGCGTGTAAGATATCCAGAATCGGCTGTTCTAAGCGCCGTATCCGAAAGACCTTTTCGTGCCCCGTGAGCGGAAATAAAATACTCCTGAACAGAAAGTCCCTCACGGAAATTAGCCTTAATAGGAAGCTCAATAGTTTCACCCGAAGGAGAAGCCATAAGCCCTCTCATACCGGCAAGCTGTTTAATCTGTCTGTTAGAACCACGGGCGCCAGAATGAGCCATCATATATATATCATTATATTTGCCAAGTCCTGCCAAAAGAGCGTTTGTAATTTTATCATCGGCAACTTCCCAGGCCTTAATAACTTTATCGTGTCTTTCCTCGTCCGTCATAAGTCCTCGTCTGTACATTTTAGTAATTTTATCAACCACCTTATCAGCCTCGGCAAGATATTCAGCCTTTTCCTTAGGAATTTCCATATCAGATACCGAAACAGTCAAAGCGCCTCTTGTAGAGAACTTAAATCCAAGACTTTTAATATTATCCAAAACAACGGCTGTTTCTGTTGCCGAATGTTTATTGATACATCTGTTAATAATTTTTCCAAGACCTTTTTTGTCTGTAAGAAAATCAATTTCATATTTAAATTTGTTTTCAGGAATACTTCTGTCAACAAATCCAATATCCTGTGGAATAATCTCATTTATAATAATCCTGCCCGCTGTAGTATCAACAATCTGAGACTGTTCAACACCATCAATAACAAGGGTTCTTCTCACTTTTATTTTAGCGTGAAGACTAATAACGTGGTTATCATAAGCAAGCAGCGCCTCGTTTTCATCTTTAAAAACTTTTCCCTCACCAGGCTCGCCGTCTTTTTCAAGAGTAAGATAATAAATACCAAGCACCATATCCTGTGACGGTACAGTAACAGGCTCGCCGTCAGAAGGCTTCAAAAGGTTATTAGGAGCGAGAAGCAAAAATCTGCATTCCGCTTGCGCCTCAACGGACAAAGGAACGTGAACCGCCATCTGGTCACCGTCAAAATCGGCATTATAAGCCGTACAAACAAGAGGGTGAAGTTTAAGCGCGCGTCCCTCAACCAAAACAGGCTCAAACGCCTGAATACCAAGTCGGTGCAAAGTAGGCGCGCGGTTAAGCATAACAGGATGCTCTTTAATAACGTCTTCAAGAACGTCCCAAACTTCCGTCTGAAGTCTTTCCACCATACGTTTAGCCGATTTAATATTATGTGCCTGACCATTTTCAACAAGCTTTTTCATAACAAATGGCTTAAAAAGCTCAATAGCCATTTCTTTGGGAAGTCCGCACTGATAAATTTTAAGATTCGGCCCGACAACAATAACCGAACGACCCGAATAATCAACGCGCTTACCAAGAAGATTCTGACGGAAACGGCCTTGTTTTCCTTTAAGGAGGTCAGAAAGGGATTTAAGACTTCTGTTTCCAGGACCAGTAACAGGTCTGCCTCGTCTGCCGTTGTCAATAAGAGCGTCAACAGCTTCTTGAAGCATTCTTTTTTCGTTTCTGACAATAATATCAGGTGCGTGCAGGTCAAGGAGTCTTTGCAAACGGTTATTTCTATTAATAACTCTCCTATAAAGGTCATTAAGGTCAGATGTCGCGAATCTTCCTCCGTCAAGCTGAATCATAGGACGAAGTTCCGGAGGAATAACAGGAATAACATCAAGAATCATCCATTCGGGCTTATTTCCGGAAAGCCTAAAAGACTCAACCACCTCAAGCTTTTTTATAATACGTACACGCTTTTGTCCAGAACTGTTTTTAAGTTCTTTTTTAAGTTCTGTCGATTCTTTTTCAAGGTCAATATCTTTCAAAAGTTCCTTAACAGCCTCCGCGCCCATACCAACTTTAAATGTATCGCCATATTTTTCTCTGGCGTCCCTATATTCTTTCTCTGTAAGCAAATCTTTATAAACAAGGTTTGTATTCTCACCAGGATTTAAAATAACATAAGAGGCAAAATAAAGCACCTTTTCCAAAGCTCTGGGCGACATACCAAGGATAATACCCATACGGCTGGGAATACCTTTAAAATACCAAATATGAGAAACAGGGGCGGCAAGTTTAATATGCCCCATTCTCTCACGTCTTACCTTGCTTTTTGTAACCTCAACGCCGCATCTGTCACACACAACGCCCTTATATCGAATTCTTTTATACTTACCGCAGTGACATTCCCAGTCTTTGCTTGGTCCGAAAATTCTCTCACAGTACAAACCGTCCCGTTCTGGTTTTAAGGTTCTGTAATTTATAGTTTCAGGTTTTTTAACTTCACCATATGACCATTCAAGAATTTTTTCAGGAGAGGCCAAACCAATTTTAATAGAATCAAAAGTTATAGTTTGTTCACCGTTTTGTGTACTCATAGTACAAATTCTCCTTTCTATTCTTCGTCATTCTTCAACAAACTTTTAAAATCAATATCATCGTCAATCTCATCATCAGTATCATCAAAATCATTAAAAAGCTCGTCGTCAATTTCAATGTCATTTTCATCTTCATCAATGAGAATATCATCCTCAACAGTAATATCGTCCTCATCAATCTCAAGATTATCCAAAAGTTCCGGATTGTTCAAAACCGTATCCACAATATTAGCGGGCTCATCAAATTCCTCATCTTTTTCAACGCCCTCAATATTAACGTCTATAACGCCTATATCATCATCGTCAATATCCTCTCGGATATGCACTTCTGTAGAATCTTCCCTAAGGATTTTAATATCAAGACCAAGCGCCTGAAGTTCTTTAAGAAGAACCTTAAACGATTCCGGAACACCCGGCGCTGGAATATTCTCGCCCTTAACAATAGCTTCATAGGTTTTAACACGACCAACAATGTCATCTGATTTAACAGTCAAAATTTCCTGCAAAGTATAAGAAGCGCCATAAGCTTCCAACGCCCAAACTTCCATTTCTCCAAAACGCTGTCCGCCAAACTGCGCCTTGCCGCCCAAAGGCTGCTGAGTAACAAGCGCATAAGGTCCTGTAGAACGAGCGTGAATTTTATCATCAACAAGGTGATGAAGTTTAAGGTAATGCATAAAACCAACAGTAGTAGGATTATCAAATTCCTCTCCTGTACGTCCGTCACGAAGTTTTATTTTTCCTGTGTGATTAATTGGAACGCCTTTCCATTCTTCTCTATGAGCCTTATTTTTATCAAGATAATCAAAAATCTCAGGGTCAAGAATATCTTTCCACTTAGCCTCAAAATCTTCCCACTCAAAATTAGCGTAATCGTTGGCAAGTTCAAGAGTATCCATAATATCGGCCTCGTGAGCGCCGTCAAAAACAGGGGTGGCAACTTTCCAGTCAAGCACCTTAGCGGCAAGGCTCAAATGAATTTCAAGCACCTGCCCAATATTCATACGAGAAGGCACGCCAAGAGGATTAAGAACAATATCAAGAGGACGTCCGTTAGGAAGAAAAGGCATATCCTCAACAGGAAGAACACGAGAAACAACACCTTTATTACCGTGTCGTCCAGCCATTTTATCACCAACGGAAATTTTTCTTTTCTGCGCTATATATACACGAACAAGCTGATTAACTCCCGGAGGAAGTTCATCATTGTTCTGCCTTGTAAACTTTTTAATATCAACAATAATACCGCTCTCACCGTGAGGAACGCGAAGAGATGTATCTCTAACCTCTCTCGCCTTTTCACCAAAAATAGCTCTTAAAAGACGCTCCTCCGCCGTAAGTTCTGTTTCTCCTTTAGGAGTAACCTTTCCAACAAGAATATCATTAGGAGAAACTTCCGCCCCTATACGAATAATACCCTCCTCGTCAAGGTCACGCAAAGCGTCCTCACCAACATTAGGAATATCTCTTGTAATTTCCTCCTGGCCAAGTTTTGTATCTCTGGCTTCCGCCTCATATTCCTCAATATGAACGGAGGTATAAACATCATCCGCCACAAGTTTTTCGCTCAATAAAACAGCGTCCTCATAATTATAGCCCTCCCAGGTCATAAATCCTATAAGAGGATTTTTTCCAAGAGCGAGCTCGCCATCTTTTGTAGATGGTCCGTCGGCTATAATTTGACCTTTAGAAACCCTGTCGCCTTTAAAAACAATAGGACGCTGATTCATACAGTTAGACTGATTGCTGCGTTTAAACTTAGTCATTTTATAACGGTCTTTCATTCCATTGTCAGCGGCAACAACAATTTCACTGGCGTCAACCTTCTCAACAACACCGGAGTTTTTAGCCACAACCACAACGCCAGAGTCTTTAGCTGTTTTATGTTCCATACCAGTACCGACAACAGGCGCTTCCGTAACCAAAAGAGGAACCGCCTGACGCTGCATATTAGAACCCATAAGAGCACGGGTAACGTCGTCATTCTCAAGGAAAGGAATAAGCGCCGTAGCCACTGAAACCAGCTGTTTAGGAGAAACGTCCATAAGGTCTATTTTATCGGCGTCCATTTCAACGTTGTCCTCTCCCAGACGGGCGGAAACTTTAGCGTTTACAAACTCACCGTTTTCATTAAGAGGCTCATTTGCCTGAGCGACAACATAAGTTTCCTCCTCATCGGCGGTAACATAAATAAAATCATTTGTAACCTTAGGAACATCTCCGCTTTTATCAATAATACGATAAGGCGCCTCAATAAAACCATACTCATTAATTCTGGCAAAAGTAGCAAGAGAGTTAATAAGCCCGATATTAGGACCTTCAGGGGTTTCAATCGGGCACATACGTCCATAATGAGAGGAATGAACGTCACGAACCTCAAAACCCGCTCTTTCTCTTGAAAGACCTCCAGGTCCAAGAGCGGAAAGACGTCTTTTGTGCGTCATTTCACTAAGAGGATTATTCTGGTCCATAAACTGAGAAAGCTGAGAACTTCCAAAGAATTCCTTAATAGCGGCTGTAACAGGTTTAATATTAATCAAAGCCTGAGGAGTGACAGCGTCCATATCCTGAATAGTCATACGTTCTCTGACAACTCTTTCCATTCTGGAAAGTCCTATTCTAAACTGATTCTGCAAAAGTTCCCCAACAGCCCTTATACGTCTGTTTCCAAGATGGTCTATATCGTCTTTGTTTCCAATACCATAATCAAGATGAATAACATAATTTATAGACGCCATAATATCTTGTAAAGTAATATGTTTAGGAACAAGTTTAGGAATACTGCTTAAAACAGCGTTTTTAACCTCGTCAGGCTCATCATACGCCTCAAGTATCTCCATAAGAGCGGGATAATAAACTTTT
This sequence comes from uncultured Eubacteriaceae bacterium, assembly GCA_948441255.1. Taxonomy (GTDB): domain Bacteria; phylum Bacillota; class Clostridia; order Lachnospirales; family CAG-274; genus MGBC114079. The sequence continues at coordinate 6,772 of CAOJPS010000006.1, forward strand.
TCTTTAATTTTAAGTTCTTTGGCGTCAAGTCCCAAAGGTTTAATAAACTCATCAATTGAAACCATAAGATTAGAAAGGACCTTAACATTTCTGTCTTCTGTCTTAACCCAAAGATAAGGCGCGCCGCTGTCCTGAATTTTATCAGCGAGTTCCGCGGTAAGCTTAACACCCTCTTCAGCGATAATTTCCCCGGTAGACGGGTCAACAACGTTTTCAGCAAGGACATAGCCTTTAACACGGTTTTTAAAAGCAAGCTTTTTATTAAACTTATATCGTCCAACTTTAGCAAGGTCGTATCTTTTGGGGTCATAAAACATATTATTAAGGAGAGCCTCTGAACTGTCAACAGTAGGAGGTTCACCGGGCCTCACTTTTTTATAAATCTCAATAAGACCTTCCTCACGGGTTTTAGTGGTATCTTTTTCAATTGTGGCATTAATTTTAGGCTCATCGCCAAAAAGTTCCAAAATTTCCGAATCGCTTCCTATTCCAAGGGAGCGGATTAAAACCGTAACAGGAACCTTTCTGGTTCTGTCAACCCTAACATAGAAAATATCGTTAGAATCAGTTTCATACTCAAGCCAAGCGCCTCTGTTAGGAATAACTGTTGAAGTCAAAAGATTTTTTCCAACTTTGTCTTTTTCAATAGCGTAATAAATACCGGGAGAACGAACAAGCTGACTGACAATAACACGTTCAGCGCCGTTAATAACAAAAGTACCCGTATCAGTCATAAGAGGGAAATCACCCATAAAAATTTCCTGTTCCTTAAACTCGTCTATTTCCTTATTTCGAAGACGGGCCTTAACTTTAAACGGAGCGGCATAAGTAGCGTCTCGCTCCTTGCACTCGGGAATAGAATACTTAGGCTCCGAGTCAAAAGAAAAATCAAGAAATTCAAGAATAAGATTGCCGCTGTAATCACATATAGGGGAAATATCCTCAAAAACCTCTTTAAGACCTTCTTCCAGAAACCACTTATAGCTGTCTTTCTGCAAAGCAAGCAAATTAGGCATTTCCAAAACTTCGTCTATCTTTGAATAACTCATACGAACCACATCGCCAAGCTTAACGGGACGTATTCTGTTTTTCTCCATGGCACCTTCACTCCTTAAAAAATAGTAATCTATCAGCAGCGGTAAACCGCGAAATAAGATTTTGTGATAATAAGAACAAAAGAAAAAATAAAAGATGAACGCAAAAAAACTTTGGGCAAAAACCCAAACCCGACTTCTTTCTTAAAAGAAAAAAGCAAAGAACCTTCGCGCAAAACTAATGTTTCGCCAAGAAAACATAATCTGTTCGGAGTCCGCTTTATTCTCCGCCGTCAAAAAAATTTTAAATAAATGTTGAATTTAGTAAAAATATATGCTATACTATAAGAAATAATATAATAAAATTGTGTCCAAGTTAAAAAATGTTTGAAAAAATCAGCTTGGTCACAAATAAAAACCACATTTTCTCACTTATCGATACATTTATTAATAATACCATAATTTAAAAGAACTGTCAAGTTCTTTTTTATTTTTTCACAAAAATCGGTAAGCAAAAATCACGATTTTTATAATGAAAAGAGGTAATACAATGAAAAAGCTAATAACAGCCGCGCTTATAGCGCTTCCGCTGACATTTTGTAACGTCTATGCCTATTCAGACGTTCCCAAAGGTCACTGGGCGGAAAATTATATTAAGACAGCCTCCGACAAAGGCATTATGAGAGGAACCGGAAATAATGAGTTTGGCTTGGGCAAACCAGTAAAAAGGGCTGAGTTCGCTATAATGCTCTGCAATCTTATGAATTGGGATATTTCACAATACACAAATTCACCTGAAAAATATGACCTATATATATATTCAATTAAAGCTCATAACGTTTTTAATGAGGATAATTTCAGACCAAATGATTACATAACACGAAAAGAAATGGCTGATATGCTTATAAGAGCTATTGGCTTCAGTGGTATAGAAACAGAAAGTTCTCCCTTTACCGATATAAATGACCCATATATAACAGCCGCCTATGACTTCGGAATAATAAACGGAAAAGGAAAAAATATATTTGCCCCAAACGATACAATATCAAGGGAGGAAAGTGCCGTTATGATGTGTCGTTTGTATGATAAATACAGTCAAAAACTAAATCACATACACGGTTTTTATGCCATATCCTCGTGGAATCAAAGAGAATTTGCCGGAAAAATGGAAAGCGTGTCTTTTGGCTGGAGCAGACTGGAATACAACAATGGAGTTGTTTTAAACACCACTTCCAAAAACGGCAATGACTGGAAAATCCCTGACGGTGCGGAGGAAGCAATAGAATATTTCAGCCAAAAAGGCGTACCCGCAAATTTAGCCGTAATTATGAATACCGAGCAAAAAGGTGAAAATAACAAAAACGCCTGCGAAACAATACTCTTAAACCCTGAGAATAGAAAAAAGGCGGTCGAGCAAATAATCGAGAAATCCTCCGAATTTAAAGGAATAACAATAGACTTTGAGGGAATGAAAGGCGAGGAATTAAAAAACGGGTTCAATCTGTTTTTAACAGAATTAAAAAACGCTATGTCAAATGAAAAAACACTTTATACCGCCGTACACCCTGTTACAAACGGAGAATACTTCAACGGCTACGACTACGGCACAATTGGAAAAATATCAGATATGGTAATAATAATGGCACACGATTACGGCGCGTTGTCTATGAATGAAGCCGAAAGAAACGCCGGTTTCACAACAACTCCCGTTACCCCTTTCAACCAAGTATATTTTTCGTTAAAAGAGGCCACGAAGCAAATTGATGACAAAAACAAAATAACGCTGGCTCTGAGTCTAGCCTCCACCACCTGCTGGACGCTTGATAATAACGGTAAAGTAATAAACGAATATTCCGAGCACCCAAGTCAAGAAACCATAGAAAAAAGACTTTCCCAGCCCAATACAATAACAGAGTACTCGCAAAAATACCGAAATCCAAAAGCTACATACATTGACGATAAAGGAAATAAAGTAGTGCTGTGGTACGAAAATACGGAAAGTATTCACGATAAAATTTTACTTGCCAGAATGTTTGGAATAAATAAAATATCCCTTTGGCGAATAGGGCAAATTACCGATGATATATGGAACACAATAGAAAGCTTAAAATAGTTTGTTAATATTTCTTTTTTCCCTGCCGATATATAATATATACTGAAATGTTTAAAAACTGCCGATATAGTGAAAGAATTTAAAAAGAAGTAAAAAAATTTATTTTACTCAAAAGTCTGCGAAGTGCTTCACAATTCGCTTACCGGCTTTTGCCGCAGGCGGACGTAAAATATTTTTTTACCGTTATTCAAGTTCTTTCACTATATTTTACAAAAATCGCATAAGGAGGGAAAAATATGAATATAAACTCAGTCAATCAGCAAAACAATGTTGCCGTCAGACGTATCTTCGCTCAGCAAAACAATAAAAAAACAGCTGACGCTTCACAAAAAAAGAACAAAAACGCAAGCGACAGCTTAATTGATAACGTAAAAGAAATGATGGAAGAAAAGAAGAAACAAATGATGGAAGTTAAAACCAACTCCGACCTTTCCGACAAATTAAAAGAAATAAAACTTGATATTCTAGAAGACCAATATAAAGAGCTTGAAAAACAGCTTAATCAGGCGATAGTAGACCAGCAGAAAAGAGAAGCGGAAGAACTTGTAAAACAGCAGAAAGAAAACGAAAAACAAGAGGATAATAACGAAAGCGCCGAAGAAATCAAAGCCAAGAGATTTATTAACACATTTTCAAAGGTAGCGTTCAATTTTGACAGCATTCATCAAAATAAAATTATGAAAGCCGAAAAAGAAAGAGAATCCACAAGAATAGAGATAGAAATGAGAAATGACGCTGAAAATGGCATAATAGGCGGCAAGGCCGATGAACTTTACAAAAGCGAAGTTACAAAAAATAATCTTGAAAATGAAATTAACGAAAAAGTTTCCGACATAAACGAAGAAATAAAAGAATACAGAGAAAAAGAAATTGAGGAAGCACAAAAACCAGAAGACAAAAAGAGCGAAGAAGAAAAGCTCGAGGAAGAACTTCTTGAGGGCAAAACACAAGAAGAAATATCAAATGAGGAAGCATCAAACGAAGAAATATCAAATAAGGAAACCCCAAAAGAGGAAATATCAATTGAGGAAGCCTCTGTCGATTTTCCAAAAAAAGAAAATCCATTAGCCGCTCTTTATGGCAATAATTCTTTCGAGAACTATCGTGAAACCGAAAGCGAAATAGACGCTCACCGCTAATTAAAAAAGTCAAATTTGCCTAAAAAATTTCAGTTTTTAAAAAGCGCCGCAGGCTTTAAATCCGCAAAACGGGCTTTGCCCGTTTGAGGAAAAGCGCCGTTTTAAGGGCTTTTTGAAGCCTTGCGCGAAAAAACGGCGCTTTATTCTTCTGTTTAAACTCATCGAAAACTTGTTTTCGATGACAGCGTTGTCGACTTTGTCGACACGCTGAAAAGGAAACGCTTAACAAGCGTTTCCTTTTTTCACCCTTTTCCCATAGATTTGGATTTTTCCTCACATACCCTAACAGCCTCAATAACCGCCGACCGAAATCCAAGTCTTTCAAGTTCAGCGACAGCCTCAATAGTAGTTCCGCCAGGCGAGCACACCATATCTTTAAGTTCCCCAGGGTGCATACCTGTTTTAAGAACCATTTCAGCCGAACCCAAAACCGCCTGCGCCGCAAACTCATACCCCTGTGCTCTTGACATACCGCCCAAAACAGCGGCATCCGCCATAGCCTCAATAAACATATAGACAAAAGCCGGAGAAGAACCGCTCACCGCCGTAACAATATCCATCATTTTCTCCGAAACAATATCAGTCCTTCCAACACAGTTAAAAATATCAACAACCTTCAAAACATCCTCATATTCACACACACTGTTTCCGCAGACAGCCGCCATACCTTTTCCCACAAGCGCCGGAGTATTTGGCATAACCCTCACAAATTTAACTTTCTTTCCAAAAAGTTTCTCAGCGGCGGCAATACTTTTTCCAGCGGCAATAGAAACAACAATACAGTCCTCGCCAACAAAATCTTTAATATCGCAAATAACTTTGTCATACACATTAGGCTTAACAGCCAAAAATAAAATATCCGAATTTTCAGCAGCCTTTTTGGCTCTTTCCCCATTTTTTACATTATACTTTTCAATAAGCCTGTCAACGTTATCCCTTATTATATCCGCGACAAAAATCTCTTCAGCGTTATACTTTCCTGAAGAAACCATACCGCCTATAATAGCACTGCCCATATTTCCTCCGCCAATAAAACCAATTTTCATCTCAATTAATCTTCCTCTCTCAAATTCATTAACTATAGCAATCCACGAAATTCCTAAGTTTTTCCGCATATTCATCATATTTTCTTGAAACCTCATCAGCCTCTTTCTGACTTTCGATATTCAAATACTCCTCTATGTTAATATTTCCGGCGTATTCTTTTATTTCCTCCAGAATATCGTTAAATTCATTCTTTTTATCTTCGCTCAGCACACCTTCATTATAAGCGATAATCCTTATAACTTCAGCAAGTCTGTTTTCCGATATCCTACACTTCTCTAATTTAATATACTCATAATCTAAATTATTTCTTGCCTTAAAATTATTAAACTTTTTTAAAAACTCTCTGTTTTTATCATAAGCCTCGTCTGTTTTAAATTGTTCATTTCCAATATCCACACTATTTTTAAGATATTGAAAATTATAATCAATAACATCAGCCACAATATTTTCAAATTCGGATATTTCTTCGTAATCCAGATGACTTGCTCCCGCTGAAATCGAATCAATATAATAACTCAAATCACTGTAAATCTCCATATCATTTATCATTGACTTTTCAAAAAGTTCTTTTACATAGGCATATGTTTCCAAAATACTTCCGCCTTCCTCAAACAGTGCTGGTCTTATATTCTTCTCCGCGGCGATATACATAAGCTCATCAAAAAAATCATTTTTCGTTTTGTCAAAATCATCATCTTTGATATTGCCCTTATAATAGTTCAGCACACTGTCAAGATATTTATAATAACAGTTTTTCAGCGTTTCAATTTCTACACCGTCTAATTCTTTAATATTCATTAACAGTGTATAAAAAACCATTTTTATATTATAAGACTGTTTCATACCATAGTCCATATCCGCTGTAAGCATATCAATCAACTCATCAGCACTGCCATTAATTCCCGTATCAGTGTTAATATTAATCGTTTGCGTTCCTTGTTTCCAATATACATTCAATCCAAGACCTTCCGCGAAAGCACGAATAGGAACTAAAGTTCTTCCGTTCACAATTTTAACCGGAACATCAAAAAAAAATCAATTTTCCATCAACCCTCATTCCAGTAGAATCAACAGTAAAAGAAACAATTCTCTCATCATTATAACAGGTCAAAGTCTTTTCATAAGGATTCCATTCAACAGACACTCCCACAGCCTCCGCAATTGCTCTAAAAGGCACAAGCGTTCTTCCGTTTTCAATTACAGGAGGCTGGTCAAACTCAATCTTTTTTCCATTCAGATAAACAAAAGTTTCACAATCAGATTTTCCATAAACGCACAAAACTGATAATAACATAATCGCCGCGCTCGCCATAAAAGCGATAATTTTTCTCATAGCCATATCCTTTCTCCAACACAAGAAAAAAGTGTGTATCAAAGAAACCTTCAATACACACCATAATAGACCTATTAATTTACAACAGCAAGTTCAGTACCTTTGTCAAACACGTGAATTCTGTTTACATCAAAAGCCACTTTGATAGTATCGCCAATTTTAGCGTCATATCTTGAGTTTACCTTAGCTGTAGCGTTCTGACCAGCGATAAGCAAATACAAATTCACTTCAGCGCCAAGAAGTTCTGTAACCTCAACGTGAGCTTTAACAATACTATCCTGAGAAGAATTCAAGAAAATTTCTTCAGCGTGAATATCTTCAGGTCTAATACCCATAATAACGTCTTTATTAACATATCCGCCCTCAATAAGCGCTTTACCTTTAGACTCCGGCAATTTAACTTTATAATCACCAAAAGTAAGGAAAACTTCGTTTCCGCTGCCTTTAGCCACTTTACAGTCAATGAAATTCATCTGTGGAGAACCAATAAAACCAGCTACAAAAAGATTGCAAGGTTTATTATAAAGATTTTGAGGAGTATCAACTTGCTGAATAATACCATCTTTCAAAACAACTATTCTCGTACCAAGAGTCATAGCCTCTGTCTGGTCGTGAGTAACATAAATGAAAGTAGTGGCAAGTCTATGATGAAGTTTAGAGATTTCCGCTCTCATCTGAACTCTAAGTTTAGCGTCAAGATTTGAAAGAGGTTCGTCCATAAGGAAAACTTTAGGTTCACGAACGATAGCACGACCCATAGCGACACGCTGTCTTTGACCGCCGGAAAGCGCTTTTGGCTTTCTGTCAAGAAGATGAGCGATATCAAGAATTTTAGCGGCTTCCTCAACACGTTTTTTAATTTCTTCTTTAGGCATTTTTCTAAGTTTAAGACCAAACGCCATATTATCATATACAGTCATATGAGGATAAAGAGCATAATTCTGGAAAACCATAGCAATATCTCTTTCTTTAGGCGGAACATCATTAACAAGCTTATCGCCTATGTAAAGCTCACCGTCAGAAATATCCTCAAGACCGGCAATCATACGGAGAGTAGTAGTTTTACCACAGCCTGAAGGGCCAACAAAAATAATAAATTCTTTATCAGCAATGTCCAAATTAAAATTTTTAACAGCAACGAAACCATTAGGATATTTTTTTACAATTTTTTTAAGTTTTAATTCTGCCATTTAGAAAATCCTCCTTAAAAATCAATAAACAATCAAGCATAACTGACCACTCAAATCATTTATTGTAGTTATCATATATATAATACCTTATTTGAGCAAAAAAAAACATATCTGAATTACACAAATAAACAAATTAACATTTGTATAATTTGTATATCAAACAATATTTTTTAGTAAAAATTTAATAAAACAACCCTTAATAAAAAGTATTTTATCAAGTTAAATGACTATAAAAAGTAAACTTAACGAAAAAAACAAATAAAGTAAAAATTTAAAACAATAATTTGTTCATTTTGTATACAATAGCAAAAAACGCCCAAAAATTTTACACAAAAATAATTATAGCCCGTCTGTTAAAACATCAAAACCCCTCTCCCAGTACCTCTCTGACGTCAGCGACCATAATAAAAGCTTTTGGGTCAACGCCTTTAGCTATTTCCTTAAGTTTAAAAACCTCTTTATGAGAAACCACGCATAAAAGAACATCTTTGCTTTCCCCGCTGAACATTCCCTTGCCATAAATAGAGGTAACTCCTCTTTCAAGTTCCTTAAAAATAATATCACATATTTCCTCCGGTTTTTCCGAAATAATAAAAGCGGCTTTAGCAAAAGCAAGTCCCTCCAAAATAGCGTCAATTATTTTACTTGTTATAAAAACGGATATAACAGCGTACATAGTAGCGGAAAGACCAAAGACAAAATATCCGCCAAAAATAATAATAACATCTATAACAAACATTATTCCCGCCACAGTATAATGTTTAAAACAGCTTTGTATAAGACTTGCCGCCAAATCACTTCCCCCCGTAGTAGAACCCGCTCTAAAAATAAGCGCGAGCCCGGCTCCGGTAAGAACCCCTCCAAAAACGGCTATAATAACAAAATCACCATAAAAAGAGGGAAGCCAGCTTGTAATCTCAAGATTAAAAGATAGCATCAAAGTCGATATAATAGTCCTGCCCACAAATTTCATACCAAAAACTTTTATGGCAATAAAAAAAAGAGGCAGATTAATAATAAGATTTGAAACCCCAAGAGAAATTCCTCCGTCAAAAATCCCCATAGTTAAATGCTTAATAATAACACCGACACCTGTCGCGCCGCCTATAACAATATTATTAGGCTCCAAAAAAACATTCAGCGCGACAGCCATAAAAAGAGTTCCGGCGAAAATAAAAGCATAGTTCCAAATTTTATCTTTTAAAATTCCTCTCATAAAAACTTATTCTCCTTTTGGAAAACCCGAAAATACTATCCAAAAAGCTTTTCTTTAAGCACGACCAAAAGAAACAAAGGCAGCCTCAGCATTCTAAAAAACCTACTCGGCTGACACAACAGCCTATAAAACCATTCAAGACCGCATTTCATAAAAATCTTTGGGGCTCTTTTAACTTTACCGCTCATAACATCAAAACTTCCGCCCACGCCCACGCATATTTTAACGGGGAGTTGATTTTTATACTTATAAATCCATTTTTCCTGTTTAGGCGCTCCTAGACCCACAAGTAGTATATCAGGTTTTTTATTTTTAATATCATCAAGAATAAGTTTTTCCTTTTTCTCATCAAAATATCCATCATTTACACCAACAACTTTAAGTCCTGGATATTTTTTTTCCATATTACTTTTAGCGCTCAAAGCAACTCCAGGCGCGCCGCCAAAAAAATAAACAGAACGTTTTTTATCCTTAATTCTTTCAAAAAGCCCCTGCACAAGGTCAAATCCAGCGACGCGCTCTTTAAGACGTTCTCCCAATTTAGAAGCGATAACAACGCCTATCCCATCAGGAACCACAAGTTCGGCGGAATTTAATATTCTCATAAATTCCTCGTCTTTTCTTGCCGCCATAACAATCTCCGGGTTAGGGGTATAAACACAGTGACATTTATCCTCCAAAAAAAACTCCTCAAGAATATCAAGCGCCTCATTATGTGTAACATTATTAAACCTAACTCCCAAAACACGAGAAAAACCGCTCATCAGCAACACCTCATAAAATCAGGGAAACACCAAGCTAACAAAATAAAAATATTCACATCATTTAATTTTGTCAGTATTTCCTCATCCTATAGTATATTCTCCCTTAACAAGAAACCAAGCGTCTTCAACAACTCTCACACCTCTGCCGTCATTTCTTGGAACAATAATAATATGATTCTTTTTAATCTCCGCCTTATCGTTCATTTCCGTCCCTGCTGTAACGTCAACAAGAGATTCCGTTCCCGAAACAACAGCAAAAGACCTTCCGACACGAAGAATAATTTCCGTACCCTCTCCCCCAATAAGCTGCTGTCCAACACCAACGTGTACAGGAACATATTTAAACTTGCTCATATCAGCGGAAGTGGCTGAATCCGTATTAATAGTTCCTCCGCTTTCAAGTGTTTTCAAAAGTTCTTCAATTTTATTATCAACATAGCTTTTAGACACCACTGGGTCATTCTCTGTTCCCGGCTCAGCGGCAAAAACAACCGCCGAAACAACAACCACAGCGGCAACCGCCGTCTGAATCAGCAAAAACAGTCTATTTTTCATATCATCACACCACCTTTTATTAATTTCCATATCCTTTTTAAAAATCGCAGGCTCTGCCCCATCGCGCTAACTTAAGAAAAATCTTGGGCTTTCAGCCCAAACCCGACTTCTTGTTCAGTGTTTTTAGCTTCGCCAAAAATCGGCCCCAGCCGCCCACACTTTTTTGCGGCACTACTTGAAAGAAAGAAGCAAAGAACCTTTATGCGAAACTACGTTTCGCTGTTTAAAAAATTGCGGCGGCGGCTTTGCCGCAATTTTTTTTAGCAAAGCATTAGCTTTGCGTTATAAAATTCTTTGCCTAGCTTTCTTTTAAGAAAGCTAGCAGGGTTGTGGGACAGCGTCCCACGGTTTTAACTTAGCGTGTATGGGACAGCGTCCCATAGTTTTAATGTTTTTAATTAATCTTTTTCCCATCAAAAAACAAATCAATGCTTTTCTTAATATCCTCTGGTTTTAATTGCTTAAGTAAATATCCGTCTGGTTTTAAATCTTTAACCTTTTTTACACTTTCATAATCGTTTCTTCCTGTCAAAAAAATAACAGGGACATTTTCAGTTTTAGGGTCAAAACGTATCATCTCAAGCAATTGCTTTCCATCACAAACAGGCATTTCATAATCCAAAAGAACCAAATCCGGCTTATTTAAAATAATACTTCTGATTGCGGCTATGCCCGAATCGGCTGTTGTAATGTCATAATCTCCACTCAACAATTCTTCCATATACTGAAGTACCACCATCGAATCATCTACCACAAGAATTTTTTTATTTGTACCCAGGTTTTCTCTCTTTTTCAAATATTCGTTAACTTTGTTTATAGCGTTTTTATGTTCAATAGAGATTTCAACATCGCCTTTAATTATATGCGGCGCGATAACGCAGTACGAAAAATACCCCGCGCCAGTATCAAGCAGCAATTTAATATGAGGAAGATTGTTTTCAAAAATTTTCTGAAACTGCTCATAAGACAAAAGGCTTTCTGATTGCAGCTCATAATCCTTCTCCGCAAATTGTTCAAGAACACGATTTACAAATTGTCTAGCCGTATATCTTGTAGCGTGAATAAGCATATTATCAAGTTTGTTTGTTTTTATCCCCATAATTTTTCCAACAGTATTAATTAACAGCTTTTCTTCAAAGACTAGCATAATTTCCTGTTTCTTATCACTTTTCGGAGTTTTATAAACCAATCGGTAATATATGCCATCCCCAAACTTTTCTCCGTTATACGCGTCACTAATCAAATGCGACTCCAGCTGAAACATATCGAATATAGTTTGAATAACCACCTTTTTAGTATCCTCAACATCTTCACCCTGCAAAAACTTTGGTTGTTTTTTCGAGCATTTCCCCGCTATAGCAAGGTCTTCTGTCATTGTATGTCCAATCAGCCATCCAGCGCAAACCCCAAAAAAATGTTCCACAGCGTCATCCGAATATCCAGATTGCTCCAATTCACGTTCCAAAGCAGGAAGCGTAATTTCACGAAACCCCTTATGAAGAAGCTTGTGTTGTTCGCGCCATTCATAATTAATAGAAGCCATATACCCTTCCTCGTCCAAAAAATGTTCAAGCGTGTGTTTCTTAAAAAACTTAATTCCTTCTTGATAAGCCCATTTAGTAGCCATCTTTTTCTCTTTAAATCTAAAAAGCTTATTAATAATTTTAAAAAGCTTTTCATGTTCAGCGTCAATAGTAGCCACCCCTATATTAAAACTTTCCTGCCATACAAATTTATTATCCATTTAAAAATCTCCCCCCTAATAAATTAATATTAATAGCTTATCTTAGAAACTGCCTAAAAACTATTAAAATATCCAAAAAATCAGTAAAAATAATATCATCGCGTTTCAAAATGATATTATTTTTGCTGATTTTTTGCATATATTTTATTTTTAGACAGGCTTTTTTAGATTTTAGACACGTTCTTAGAAACGACCTAAAAACTATTAAAATATTCAAAAGCAACAAAAATAAAATCATTACACTATAATAATATTATTTTTACCAATTTTTTGTGTATACTTTTTAGACAGGTTATCACAACAATTTTTTTATAACTATTATGGAATCATTGTAAATTTAATATTATCTTAACGTAAGTTCGACGAAATTTTGTAATTATTGGAACCTTTTTCTTTCGCAAAGGCTGGTCGTAAAGCTACGCTTTGATGCTCACCTATGCAACCTAGGATTCCAAACCTCCAAAAATGCTCTTGAAACATTAAAAACCTTGAGGTTTTACCCTGGCTGCATGGGCGAGCAACAAAATCTTTGATTTTGTGACCAGCCTCAAACTCCACAAACTTTTATGCGAAACTACGTTTCGCTGAGTTTTACTGGAATTTTTTTGTTGAACTCACGTTATCTTAGGAAACGCCGCGCAAAGAGGAAATAAAAATAATTTGTCGGTATTTCCCTTACAATAAAAGAGTAAATTTCACACTATTAAAATTTATGTTTTCTTTTTCTTCGTATAATCTCAAGCTGTCCTTCAAGAAAAATATCATTTTCACGAGCCTTTTTCTCAAGTATTTCAACCTTTTTATCAAGACGTAAAACATAATCATCATAATTATCAAAAATACACGAAAGACATTTGTAAAGTTCCTTCTCGTCAATTAAAGCGGTTCTTATATCTCCGCCGGCAGGCATACCAAGAACATCAAGATAATACTCAACTTTAGGGTCATAAATTATTCCCGCCATAGGAACTCTTTTAACACCAGCGAAAATAAGAGTATGAAGTCTCATACTAAGCATAACGTGAACCTTTCCTATAATGCCAAGAATCTCTGATGGAGTATACTCATTTTTCAAAATAAAAGATTTCTCTGACATACTGTTCATAAGTTTTTTTGAAATAGCCACATCTTTAGGAAATTGCATAGGGATAAGAAGAACAGTTTTTCCCTCTCTAACAAATCTGTCACACACCGCCGCTATTTTATCAATAAAATCCTCTCCATTAAAGCCATTCCAGCTTCTAACAGAAACTCCAATTATATCTCTGTCAAGAGGAATACCTTCTTTCAAAAAAATATCAGAAACCCTGTCAGCCGAAACAGATTTCAAAGTAAAGGCAGGGTCAGCGGTAATATGAATTTCCGGCTTTTTAACGCCAATTGCTTTAAGGTCAGCGGCAGACATATTTTCACGCAAAGTAATAAAATCAACCTTATTGACAACATATTTAATAAGCCGCCTGTTAAACCGTCCATTCACAGGGCCTATTCCGTTAGCATAGAGCATAACCCTTTTGCGTAAAATTTTAGCGACCTTAATAATGCTCAAATAATACAAAAGAGAGCGTGTACTTGTACCGTCCTGCAAAAGAGTACCTCCTCCGCTAAGGATAATATCGCTGCGTCTTATAACGTTAAACACTTGCATAACATTAAACCTCTGAACAGACTCAATATTGTATTCAATTTTAGTAAGCTCCGGTTTATAGGAAAGAGCGGTAATTTTCACATCGTCAGCCATATCCCGTATATTAACAGTCATAGCCTGCAAAGTCGCCTCATCTCCGCAGTTACCAAAGCCGTGATATCCCGCAATCAATATATTAATCATAAGGTTTCCTTCCAACAAAAATATTCAAATCATATTCGCCGGCAAAACCCGCCGTTTTATTCCAAACGGCGGTAATAACTCAAGTACCAAAGATGCATCATAACAGCGGCAAGAAGCCAAAAACAAGAAGTCATCATAGGCACCTCAAAAATATTTTCAACAAAATTATGGCATATAACACCAACAAGACCAGCAAAAATCCCTATTTCAAGTTCCTTAAGTGATTTCTCCGTCGTAATCCTTATAGTTCTTATACTGTTCACAATCAGCTGATAAATAAGCGCCGCAAAAGCGAAGAACCCTAAAAGTCCCGTTTCAACAGCGGTTTTAAGAAAATAATTATCCATATAAAAAGTTTTGACAACACTAATTCCCACAAGATATGACATATTATGATTCATTGCCACAGCCCCGCCAAAATGTCCGTGCCCTACCCCAACAAAAGGATTACTCTGAAGTATCTCAAAACCCGTAAGCCATCTCACAAGACGTCCTCCCCTAAGACTGCTTTCTATATACTCAGGGCTCATCATATAAGTAATTCTGTTAGCCACACTTGGGACAAAAGCAATAATCAAAACAACACCCACAACAATAGGAATAAAAAATCTTTTATCCTTAATAAGAACATATACAAAAACCGCTGCCATAAATCCAATCCAAGCTCCTCTTGAAAAAGTAAACAAGAGGCTTAGCATCATAGCGCAGGAAACAAAAGCAAAAAACAATTTGCTTTCAAATTTTTTCATTGAAAAAACAAAACTAATCGCTATAGGCGCGGCAAGAGTCATAAGACTGCCAAAAACATTAGGACTTCCAAGAATAGAATAAACTCTTGTCCTAACGCCGGCCTCCTTGCTGTCCACCCAGCCGGCAGGCATCTCAACGCCTATAATATACTGATAAATACCGTGAAGAGCTAAAACAAATGTCACCAAAACGAACAATACGCAAAGGTTTCTCGCCCCCTTTTCTGTCCTCAAAAGCTGAATAACCACAAAATACCACAAAATATACTGAACCGCCGCTCTAAACCCCTCAAGAGATATAGAAAAATCCGGCGAATTAACAATAAGTACAAAAACCATAGCCGTTATAAAAATAAAAACCGGCAAATCAAGAGGAGTCATTTTAAAGCCCTCCTCACTTCTATAAATAATCCATTTAACCACCCAAAGAACAATCAAAAGAATTAAAAGAAGCTCATCCCATATTCCGCCAAAAAAGCCCGAAAAAGACCTCAAAGCAAAATCCACAACTGAATACGCTCCAAGAATATAAGTCGCCCTTTCATAATCCGACAACACAATTCCTGTTACAACCAAAACCGCCATACCGGCAAAAGCGGCGGCAATACCGGCAAAAGCGGCGGCAAATCCAAAAACAGTTCCCAAAATCAATAAAATCCAAACAGAATATTTCCTCACATTTTCACCAACTCAATCATAAATTTAACAGTTCTGTAAGTAACACTTTGCTTAACAGCGTCAATATTCTTTCCCGCCGAAACAGTCAATATTCCCACAAAAAACAATGCCCAAGAAACATAAATTCTTATTTCGTGATTTCTTCCAAACAAAACAGAAAAAATAAGAAAGGAGAGAGCCATAGTCATAAAAAACAAGCCAACGGAAATAACTTTATCCGCCCTATCTTCGGATTTAAAAAAGCTAAGAATTTTATTAAGAAAACTTTCTCTATAAACATTAACAACAATTAAATTTATACGGTCGGCAAATCTTCCAAGATATTTTCCCAAAGCCTTAATTCCCCTATATACAAGAGAATCCAAAAAAAACGGCTTTTTATCAAAATATTTTTCAACAATACGAAAAAATACGCTTTCCGTGAAAATCAAACGAAAAGAAAAAACAAATTTTCTAAAATAGCTGCTTTCAAAATTTCCCGAAAAAAACGTTATAAATTTAATTACAAAGCAATAGCAAAAACTATTTCTCAAAATATCAAGCATAAACTCACCCCCAAGAAGCATAAAAAATCCGTCAAAAACATCACTCAATATCTTTAAGTTCAATACTTCTTATTTTGCTGTTAGCTTCTACAGTCTGCGTTTTAAATATAAAAGGATAACCAACTCTAACTTCCTGCTCGCCAACTTTAAGAATAACATTAGAAGGATTTATTTTTTCTTTAATTGTAATAGTAACATCTTTCCACAAAGGGTGTTTAGATTCAACAGCCTCTCCAGCGGAATTTGATCCAACATAAGCGGCAGGCTCAACCTTAACGTCAACAACCTCCGCGTCAGTATACTGATTATTAGCTACCAGCTTATCACCTATTTTAATTGACTCGGCAACCTCCGGAATCTGCAAACTGGCACATACAGTAACATAAGCCTCCTTTTCAGGAGAAAGAGGATTTCCGTCAGCGTTAAGCCTTGATGAGAGAAATCTATAGCCAATACCGCCCACCACTGATAGCACCAAAACTATAACAATTAAATCAACAAGGTTAATAACACCAAGCAATCTGCCCTTTTCGTCAATAAATTTCATTTTTCATTCTCCTTTACAATTTTCTCATAAATATTTTTGTGAGTCTTAGCCATTTTAATATCCGAGAAATTTTCTTTAGCGCGTTCAAAGAAAGCCAGCCCAAATCCTTTGGCAAGTTTCTCGTCAGTCACAAGGTTCAAAACTTTTTGTGATATATCTGAAATATCATAAGGTGAAACCAAAAAACCAGTTTTTCCATCTGTAATCATTTCAGGAATACCTCCCACACCAGTGCTGACAGTAGGTTTTTTCATTCTTGCCCCTTCAAGCAAAGCATAAGGAAAACTTTCACTTAGCGAAGTAAGCATATTAATATCAATAGCGTTATAAAAACTATTAATATCATCAATGTGACCAATCATAAAGATTCTATCAGAAAAACCATTTTCCTCAATAAGGCTTTTAAACCTATTAAATTCATCGCCATCGCCCGCTATAATAAAATCAACGCCATCAATTTTACCGCATATCTCAAAAGCCATTTTCAAAAATATATCAATCCCCTTAACAGCGTTAAGCCTAGCGGCAATTCCCACATATTTTCTATTTTCATCATATCTGATATGATACTTTTTAAAAAATTCTTTTTTACTACAGAAAAAAGGCTTATTATCAAAATCAATACCATTATACACAACAAAAAACTTATCGTTTTTAAACCCCCGTTTAATCATCATATTCTTAAAAGCTTCCGTAACAGTAAGAATATATTTAAATCTTTTAAGGGCAAAATAATTAATAGGCACATAAAGCATTTGTTTGCGCAGCGTATCCTTAAAATCAAGTTTATAATCACTGTGCAAAGTTGTAATCATAACCGCCCTTATTTTCTTTCCAATAAAAGCGGCAATATAATTTGCCCTTGCCCCGTGACAATGAACAATATCATAATTATGCTTGTTAATAAAACTTTTTATTTTTTTAATAACAGTTATATCATATCGTTTTTTCTGCAAAATAATATTGACAGGTATATTAAGTTTTCGTGCTTCCTTAGTAAAAATCCCTTCCATAATGCAAAGAAGTTCCACCTCAACGCCAAGTTCCCTAAGTCTCGGCAAAAGTGTAAGAACGTGAGTTTTCGCCCCTCCCGTATCTCCTCCGCTTATAAAGTGAAGTACTTTCATTATAAAATCACACCCCAAAGGTTAATGGTAATATCTGTCAAAAACAGAAGCAAGCTTTTTGGTAAGTTCTTTTCTTTCATATTTCTCAATTTCGGTTCTGTCAGGTAAAAAAGCAAGTTCTTTTTTCAGCCATTTCTCATAATAATCAAAAACAACATTTTTAATAGCGTCCACATCATCGGTGTGAGCCACTTCTCCTATTTTAGTTTTCCTAACAAGGTCGGCGGCGGCGCCGTCTTTTGGCAAAACCGCCAAAACAGGTCTTCCCGTATTCATATACTCAAAAATTTTACCCGTATAAAAAGCGTCAGAGCCTTTTCCGGTCCCCTCAATAAGCACAAGAACATCTGAAAGAAGCTGTCTTCTAATACACTCATCATGAGGAACATATCCAACAATATTAATTTGATTTGTAAGAGAAAAAGAATCAACCTGAGCCTGCAATTTTTCTTTATAATAATTTCCGATAAGATTTACGGATATTTTATTCCCATCAATTTTATTTTCCGAAATAAGTTCAGATAAAGCCCTAAAAAAGGTATCCGGCTTTCTTCTTCCATACAAAGCCCCGGTATAAGTAAGAGTAAACTTTGGGTTTGCGGTTTTTGTCAAATCAAACTTCTCAAAATCCTCTTTATCATATCCATTAGGAATAACAAAAAAATTTTTTCCGTCAATATTGTTGTTTAATAAAAAATTTTTTCTCATAACAGGAGTATTTGTAATAAGAGCGTCGGCTGTTTCAAGCACTTCTCTTTCCATTTTCTTTTCTTTTCTCGTTCTAAACCACCAATGGGGATTGTCCAAAATATATGGATTATTTGTCCATTCATCACGAAAGTCAGCCACCCAAACTATATCAGGAAACTTCCTTTTAAGATAAAGCCCCAAAAGATGGTCGCTGTAAGGAGCGCTTGTTGTATAAATAATTTTTATATCATTTTTAACAATCGCTTGTACGGCGGTTTTTCTTGAAAGTATACTCCAAAGCCACGCACTGTCTGGTATAAAAACTTTAAGTCCCAAAACCTTTCCAAAAAGTCTGAAAACAGATTTCCATTCAGTAAAATCATAAGGCTTAGTACGAATAATGTCAGTTCCCTTAGGAATATCCTCCAAAAGGGTTTCGTCTTTAAGCGGCATACCTTTTTCCTCTCTTGTAAGAACAATTGGCTCATAGCCGAATTTACCAAGATGCTTAACAAATTTAACGCTTCTCTGAACTCCCGACCCTCCCATAGGAGGAAACTGATTAGCAATCATCAAAACCTTACGCATTTAAACAGACAACCTTTCCAGAAACAAATTTAACAAATCATTCTTTTTCCATTTTACCACAACACAAAAAAAATCACAACAAAAAGATTTAATTTTTAACAAACTACAGTAATTTCGGTACAGATAGAAAAAGAATATTTTAATGTGAGTTCGACGAAAAATTACGATAAAACTCAGCGAAACGTAGTTTCGCACGAAAGTTTTTGTCAAACTTTTTTTAATATGTGCCGCAAAGAAGTGCGAACGGCGTAAGCCGGTTTTTGGCAAAGCCAAAAGCACTGACTATGTTTGTGTAGTCCCCAGCTGGTCACAAAATCAAAGATTTTGTTGCTCGCCCATGCGACCAGCCTTTGCGATAGAAAAAGGTTCCATTAATTATAAATTTTCATCGAACTCACATTATTTTAGGAAACACCGCACTCACACTCTTTCAGTCATATAGTTAATCAACTCAAAAAATGAAAAAGTTTGGCGTTCAAAAATCCTTTTCACGGCGTTGCCGTCAGTTGGCGCAGGCTTTTGACTACGCTCGCCTTCCGCCGCCTTGTGAAAATAATTTTTGTCTTGTTTCCTTTTTTCCATTTTCAAGTTGATTAACTATAAATAGTAATCCAGTTGTCAATTTTGTTACAAATATCCTCATTTCCATATTCGTTAACATACAAATATTTTCTTGTCAAGCCGTTCCATACCTCATCTGAAACTTCCGTTCCCTCAAAAACATAATAATCATTTTCATCATAAACGCCATTTTTATTTTCATCGTATTTTCCAAAATTAACTCTAAAAATTATCTCACCCGAAAAACTACGAATTTCATAATTATAAATATCAGACATAGGCGCGCTTCCGCATTTCCATCGCATAAATCCCCCGTCTTTCAGCGGCAGACAATGATTTGAGGACAAATCCGCCCAAATTTTAAGCTTATCACTGATAACATTAAACACATAATAACAACGTACTGACTTTATATGCAATTCAGGCAGTTTATCGCCGTTTGAGTCAAAAAAGGTATATATCGTAGAATAACGTTTATCAGGCTCACCTTTAGGAATTGTTATATCATTTATATTAATCCCCTCGGCGTCCAATTTTCCGCTTAAAAAATCATTATATATTTTTATTGCTTTTATCGCTGCGTTATCTTCAAAAATTAAGTTATTATCTTCTTGTTCCCCGCCACTTTCATAACAGCAAGAAATAAAGCACAAACCAACACTTGCCAAAAGAAGTGAAAGCACAATATTTCTCATAATCATACACCTTTTACATTCTGTAAAACTCAAGATTTTTTTCAAAATCCTCATCAATTTTTCCATTAGCTTTCAAAACAGCGGTTCTTATATTCTCAAATCTTCTTATTTTGCTTTCACATTCCCTCTCAAATTTTTTAACAATTTGAGAATAAATAGGATTGTCAATAAGACGTTCTCTCATTTCTTTAGGGAACGGACAGTAAGCGAACATAATCGCTCTAACATACGAATTAAGCCTTGGCGCTCCGTTTGCCTCATAATTTATCCATTGAGCGTAATCATAGGCAAACACTTCTTTAAAATTGTTTCCTTTTTTCTGAATCATAAGCTTAATTTTTTCTTTAGATTTTTCAGTAAGTTCTCTGTTTTTCTTATAGAACTGCAAATAATCATAATATTCGCTTGTAAGGGATTTAACCGTAATATCGCTCCAGCGAACCCCCTGCATATTTTTACAAAGTTCCCACCTAAATCTTGCGAAAGTTTCTGTAAGCAAATCTCCAAGAGATTCAAGACTAAAAGCGGAAATAACAAATCTCGCCGGAGTATCTTTTTTTCTTCCGGCAATATCCTGCCACATAATACATCTTGAGCCAAAATTAGGCATAAGGATAAAATATGGTCTAACCTCTTTCATAATTCGTTCGTTAGTATTTTCAATAGAATCATTTTTATAAGGACATTCTCTGTAAAACAGCGAATAATCCGTTTTAAGAATATTTGCGATAACACTGTTTATTCTCTGAGGAGAAACATAAGCGTTCCGCATATCTTCAGATAAAGTATGCTTTGACAAAACAGGACAAAATGTACTAATCCTGCCGGATGTAATTTTATTGGTAACTTTAAACATATTTTGAATTTCGTAAATAACTTTGCCCTTTTGGTCTTCAAGATATCTTCTTTCTTCCTCCGGAGTCATAAGCCTGCTTTTTTTAATTTCCCGAAGATTTTCCTGATAATCTATATCAAACTCACTTTTAGAAGGTTCCTCATCACCTCTGTAAATAGACAAAAGCCAGTCTTTAAGCATAAAAATATTATTGTCGCCGGTAGATTTATTAAGATAATACAAATCAAGCGCCTGCGACTCATCAAGAAGCCTTTCGTCCATAAACCCAAAATTCAAAAACATTTCCACAACAGTATCATTTTTGCCCGACTCAAAGTAATTAAAAAACACCTTTTCATAAATATCATAAAAAGCGTTTGTAATCTTTTTTCTGACAGAAACCGCTGTATCGTCACTGCCTCCTCTGTCTTTAAGATTAATAAAAGCGACAATAAGGCGAGTAAAATTATCTTTATCCTCACTTTCCATATCAGAAAACGCCAAAATACGTTCAAGTGAGTTTTTAATATCTCCTCTAGCCTTTTCAATTTCTTCTTTGGTATAACTCAAATGAAGCTTAAACTCAGCCTCATCTTCATCACCGCTTGGCGCGTTATAAAGCAAATCCATTCTTTCCTGATGATTTTTAAACGCCGTTTCTAAAACTTGTTTATCAATCAGCGATATTTGAGCCGCGGCTTCTTTAATTTTTTCAATTCCCCTCAAAAAGACCGAAATATCAATTCCCCTTTTTCCAACATCAAGAGCAAGAGCCGAATATCCATAAAACAAATCATTTTTATCGTTTCCGATAAGCATATTTTTATATGTGTTAATATAATTAAGCATAATTAAAACAGCGTCATACAAATCCTTGATGAGCTTGCTTATAATAAGAACATTAAAATATGTGACACTGCTGTTTACACAGAAGAAATTTTTCAAAATATCAAGAGGGATTTCATTAAGATTTTTACAATAATCCATTATTTCAATTGTGGCGTGTTCTCCAACGTCAGCTGCGGGCTGAATATTAGCTTCCTCTATATCCCCGGGTATGACAGAAAATTTCTTGCAGAATTTAACATACTCCTCTTTGTTATCGTTTAAAGTTTCATATAAGACAGAACATTGTTCCGCCAAATCATCATAAACAGAAACCAAAACCGAAGCTTGTTTCGTTACGGTAGAAACCATAAGACCCGAAAACTGGATATTCTCCGCGATAATTTGTTCCGGGTCGTGACTTTCATCAACCGCGTAAGCAAACAGCTCACAATCCTCCTCAGCGATATAATCAAAAATATATTTATCTCCGCCTGTGTCCGAAAGTCCCAAAACCGTACCCGAACCAAAAAACATTTTTCCATAAACACCCACTGATGAAGCCTTGCCTTTAATAATCATAGCAACCTCATTAATAGGTTTATTTTTTTCATATATTTTAGAACCCTTAGACACTTTATATCTTTTGCTTTCACCTTTCATAAGTCCCATTAGACAACCCCCTTGTCAAAAAATAGATACAGTCTGTTGCTTGTCTTCACTGTTTTTTCCCTCTGAAATATTTTTTTGTTTCTTTTGTCACTACATTACTAAGACATATAATAGCGATAAGATTTGGAAACGCCATAAGCGCGTTAAATATATCAGCAATTGTCCAAACGGCGGAAACCGTCATAAATGGGCCAATAAAAACAGCGAATATGTAGAGATATCTGTAAAAAGTGACAATACTTCTGTTTCCGCCGGAAAGATACTCTAGACATTTCTCACTGTAATAATTCCAGCCGATAATAGTAGTAAAAGCGAAAAAAACAAGACAAAGCATAAGTATAAACGAGCTTACATCCCCGCTAAAAGGAAGCCCTGTTTCAAAAGCTCTCATAGTAACATCAACCCCCTCAAGGGCAAGTTCCGGTGAGTTAGCGTTCGTAACAAGAATACAAAGCCCTGTCATTGTGCATATAATAATCGTGTCTATAAACGTTCCTGTCATAGACACAAGCCCCTGTCTCACAGGCTCATTGGTTTTAGCCGCGGCGGCGGCTATGGGGGCGCTTCCAAGTCCAGCCTCATTAGAGAAAATACCTCTGGCTATCCCCTTTTGCATAGCTATAAACATAGCCCCCGCAACTCCCCCGGCAGCAGCTTTTATATCAAAAGCATTTTCAAGTATATCACCTATAGCCCCGGGAATTTTTTCCCCATTAAGAAATAATATAATAAGGCAAGACGAAAAATAAGCGACAGCCATAACCGGAATAACCACTTCCGAAAATTTCGCTATTCTCTTAATCCCGCCTATTATAACAAGTCCGGCAAAAAAAGCGACAACAACGCTTGTCAAGATAATCGTATATGAATATTCTGTTCCAAACAAAGAAATAGTATAAGAATCCGATGGGTCAAAAAAACCATTCACAGCGTTAGCGATACCATTTACCTGGGTAAAAGTCCCAATTCCCATAATACCGACACAAAGACAGAAAACAGCGAAAATTTTAGCGAGCCATTTATATTTTTTACCCATACCATTTTCTATATAATAAAAAGGACCTCCAAGAATATGACCGTCATCACATATTTTACGATATTTAACAGCCAAAACTCCCTCAGCGTATTTTGTCGACATACCCAAAAAAGCGGCAATCCACATCCAAAGCAAAGCCCCAGGACCTCCGGCAACTACAGCCGTAGCAACGCCCACAATATTTCCTGTTCCTATTGTTGCCGAAAGAGCGGTACACAGCGCCCCAAAACTCGTAACCTCACCTTTTCCATTTTCCTCTTTAGAAACAGCGTATTTAAAAGCGGAAGGAAGTTTAAAAATTTGTAATAATCCAAGTCTTATAGTAAGATAGATTCCAACCGCCAAAATCATTACAACAAGAGGCGCTCCGCTGACAAAATCATTTATATTTTCAAGAATTTCGTTCAAATCACTCATAAATATTCCCTTCCATACCTCCGTAATTATAGTAATTACACTTTAAAGGTTACAAAAAAATCATTTTACTTGCACGGGCTGC
>CAOJPS010000007.1 GCA_948441255.1 uncultured Eubacteriaceae bacterium
CCTTTTCAGCAGCTTTCTTTTGCTCCTTTTCAAGTGATTTGACTATAGTAATTACATTTTAAAAGTTACAAAAAAATTATTTTATTGTTTTACGCTAAAAATTCCGTAAACTGCTATAAGTACAAATATTAATAACGAGGTGAGTTTGATATGAAAAAAAGGAGAACAAACAAAGTTTGTGTAAGTTTTAAGCCTATAAGCGATTATATCTCTCATTACAGAAACAATATTTCACAAAACTGCAACGAGTGCGTGTATTTTTCATCAAGAAACTGCGGTTTTGATGTGTCTGACAGCATAGAAACAGAGTTGGAGATTTTTTAGCTAATTGACCATAAACTCCGTGAGTCCTTTTATTAAGGGCTCACGGAGTTTTGAATGTTTTATCTTGGTAAATTATTGGCTGATTTCAAAAGCGCTACATAAAGGTTTCATTGATTCTAAACTATCCCAAAGGAAAACTTTTATGTTTCCGGTTTTTGCTGTGCTGATTTCGATTTCCTCTACTTTGGAAGGCTTAGTAACGTTAATCTCTTTCTTTTGAATGTCAAGAGTTTTTCCGTCATTATCTGTTACAATAATGCCTATAACAGCTTTTTGTATATCAGATGATTCGTTATTTACATAAACCTGAGCGATTCCTGATTCTTTATTATACGCCATAATTTCTGTGGTTTCCTCAAGTTTGATGTAAGGTGTGTATTTAATTCCGTAGTAGTTAAGACCTGCTTCTCCGTAAATATCAATAGTAGCTGGAGTTGAGCCGTTATAGACATATTCGGACATAGTGGTTTCGCTTCCTAAAGCGTATTTCTGAGTATTGTTTCCGTCGGTTATGACAAGATTTCTAGTGTCACCGCCTGCTTTAACAGCATATACTTTAATACTGGCTTTTCCGTTTACTTTAATTTTGAAATGGTTTGTTCCCGCTTTAAGTCTGTAGGAAAGTTTTGTTCCATCATCAAATGTTTTATTGTTGCCTTCGAGAGTTGCTTCGTTTTTCATTTCAAGTGTAAGTTCATCGAATGTATGATTTCCGCTGATTTTTGTTCCTAAATCAGTAAATTGTTTATCAGCAAAATCCCACATTTTAGTTTCACCCATAATTTCGGCTCCAACTTCTTTGAGCGCTGAGATAGCGTTTTCAAGAGCAACGGCGGCGGCTACAATCTCCTCTTCAGAAGCGTTTTCTTTCGCTAAAACTTCTTCCGCTGTCTTGAGAGCGTTTTTAAGAGCAAACCACGTTTTAGCACTGTATTCTTCTTCTTTTAATGTTTTAGCTTTTGCTACGGCGTTTTCAAGACTGCCTTTTCCATTTAAGGAAACATACATATTGTCAAGGTAATATGTTCCCTGTGATTCCGCGGCAGGTCTTATAAAGAAGCCTTGTTTAATAGGCGACTTTGTCTTTTCTGTGTTGTTTACCGTTTCAAAATTGCTCGCGGCGACATTTTCTTTAGCTGCCAGAAGATGGCCGTTATTATCATAAATAGATATGGCTGCTGTGGTTTCGCCAACTTTCGCGCTTATTTTTACTTTATACCAATTTGAAGTTTCATATTCGAGATTTTTTGGAGTTTCATCTCCTAAAGTTATTGCTTCACCGCCGAGAGTTATGTTCTTTTCATCGTTAAATCCAACTTGGTACGCTGAACCTAAATCGGTTTGCAAGTAGAAGTTGATGGATGGTTTCTCACCTGTAATAAATACGTCAAATCCGCTTTCTACAAGACCTTGATTGATTATGTATTCTCTCATTAAAAAGCTTTCGATATAATCAGAACCTGTGGAAATTTCCATTTTTCCCGTGTCATTTCCGCCGATAGACTTTTTTGTCCAGCTTGGAGCTAATTGGGCTGAGTTCTGCATTTGCCAGTACCAGTCAAGACCATAGTTCATATTCCATTTGTAGGATTCGCTGTTTCCGTTGTCTATATTTTCGACAGCAAGCCATCCTGTATCGGGAACGCCTGCTGTAGCGGCAAATCCCATATAATAGTTATCGCCTAACGTTGTTTCAACTTCTGCCAAAAGAGTTTTTGTTTTGTATATCTCTGTATTTGAGTTTAAGGTTTCGTAAATTTTAAGTTTGTTTCCTTCTTTTTCGGCGATTATATAATATCTGTCGCCTTTCATATCGGGGAAAGTTTTAATTGTCTGATATTCTCCGCCTTTTTCTGTTCTCGCTTTTAAAGAATAAGTGTATCCTTTTTCATTTACGCTGGGTTCACAAGGTTCGCTTCCAAAGAAATAAGAAACGCCGTCAGAGTCGAGATTGTCTTTAAGCATAATTCCAAAGTTTTTACTTGCCTGAACTCTACTTCGATAGTAAATTCTCATATCATCGTTAAATTCCTGATACATATATCCGTATTTATCAGAAGCGCCGCTGATATTGCCTTCGGGAGCGTAAATTTTATAAGTATAATCGGTGGTTCCCTGAACATAAGATGACATATCTGTGTTTGTTCCGCCAATATTTGAAACTATCCAAGGAGAAATATCGGCAGAAACTACTATACTTACTTTGCTTTCGCTCATTCCAAGATTTTCGTCAAAACATAAAACTCTCAAATCTCCATCCGCGACAGAGTTAAATTCAATAGGAATGGAAATTTCCTGTTCCGTATTTATTCCATTTTCATAAAATACATTTTTTATAACATTATTTCCAAGGAATACAGCGATTTCATTGATATTCGCTTTTGGGTCGGGAGTGACTTTTACATTTACGGTTTCCGAAAAATTAAGACGTTGATTATCTTTAAGGTTTGTAATCTCAATTTTCGGACTTGTTTTTTGTGTTGAGTCTATATATCTTAAACTATTAAATTCTGAAATTGTTTTTTGCTCGCCGCTGCCAGTTATGTAACTTTCAACAGTAAGTTCTTCACTGCCAAAGTCAGCGCTGTAGGAGAGATTTAAAATGTTCTGAAGCATTGCCGCACTGCTTCCAGCCTGTAAAATAATACTGTCACCTGTTTTTTCTATTTTAAACATATCGGCACTGTAGGCGTTAATGTCCGCAACAGTTGAGGTCTGTCCGCTGATATCTGTTTTCTTTAAAACGATTTTATTATTCTCATAGGTTCTGAAAAGTTTGACGCTTTTTCCGCTTGATGAGGAAATTGAAACACCTGTTTGAGCGCCGTTTAACAAGTTTGAGATATAATTGTTATTCGCAACGAACAGAAAATCATCTTTTATATTTTGTTTTTTAAGAGAACCAGTGTTTTCTCCGTCGGCATACATATAAAATTTGCCTTGGTCCTCAAAAATCATTGTGTTTTGTCCATCGCTGTTGTTTTCAAATTTTGAGCCGCTGTACTGTTCTTTGGCGGTGTGAATAACCTTTGTGTTGCTTAAAGCATAACTGCCGTCGTTATTAATGGCTTTTACAGTAATGTAATTCTCACCTAAAGGCAATACGTCTTCAACTGAAATTTCATAAGAACTTTCTCCGCTTGAAACGGTTTCTTCTTTGATTTTTTCACCGCCGCAGTATATTTCTAATGTTTTCAAATTTGAACTATCTGAAATATTGGCTGTGATTAAACCTGTCTGAGTGACAGTGATATCGTTTTTAGCTTTTGTGAGGGCTTCCTCAACATAAATTTCAAGCCAAGTATAACCGCCGGGGCCGATATTTAAAGAATCATTGGGGTTTGTTTTGTCAAGTCCCATTTTGTCTTCCCAAGCGTCAGCAATACCATCGTTATCAGTGTCGAAAGTATTCTCTCTTGTTACTATGCCGTTTTCTGTATCAACATTAAATTTTGGATAACCCCTGTCGTCGTAGCTGTTTTTATCAGCTTCCGGAACGCCGTCGATTGGAGAATCCACAAGACCTTTGCTGCCTTTTGAGCCGTTTGGAGCGGTTCTGTTTATAACGTTATCTATTATTCTCTCATCAACTTTATCAAGTTTGGGAAGTCTGGCTCCAGCGTTGCTGATTACATAATTATAGGCTGTTTCAGCGTTTGTGGTGGTAATTGGATAATTGCCTATATATGTGGTATTGGGTTCAGTTAAATCTTTATAAGTCATATCAGGATATTTAGGGTCTTGATAAACGCCTATAGTCCCTCCGGGCTGAAAGTTATTGGCATTTACTTTGGCGGCGTCAGCTTTTGCTAAAGCTGTATCGTTTTCGTCTATGTCTATATAGTTTCCGTCCGCGTGAACCATACCTGACCAATTTTTCTGATATTTATTTCCTACGCTATATTCAAAAATTCTTGCTCTTTTGTTTTCCGGAGTGGCAGGCCCTGGTTTATACCAGTTGTTCATAATATTGACCTGAGCGCCGTTTTCAGCGCCATACCCAGCTTTGTCGCCCCAGTTATAGATAATGTTGTTTCTTATATCCACAAGAGTGTCTTTATCCTCGTAACCAGCTGTCATAGCGGTGGTTTCGGAAGTTCCGATTTTGGGGTTTCGGCTTTTGTGAGTGGCTATAATATTGTGGTGAACAGAAAGGTTTACACCGCCCCATATAGCGGCGTAGCTATGTTCTCCTTTTGAGTGGAGAGATTGATTAAGAGCTTCCGCGATAATACAATTTTGAATTGTAACATCTTTTACAGCGTAAGCGGTGAGGTTTTCATCTGTTCCCCAGCTTACGCTGCAATGGTCTATGATGACGTTTTTTGTGTCATCAACCACTTCAAGACCGTCTTGAGTTTTTGTTTGCTTGCCATCGGCAAGTTTATCGCCCACACGGAAACGCAGATATCTAAGTATAACATTTTCTCCGGAAACTTTTATATTGTTTCCTCTGAAACAAATTCCGTCGCCTGGTGCGGTTTGTCCGAGAATGGTGATATTTTTCTTATTCTCGCCGCCTATTGTTACATTTGAGGTTAAATCTATGTATCCTGAAACATCAAAGACGATTATTCTGTTTCCTTTTGACACGGCATCCCTGAAAGAACCTTCGCCGCTGTCATTAAGATTTGTAACGTGAAAGACTTCCATTTCCTCGTTGCTGCCGATAGCTCCTCTTACTCCTGTAGCATACATACCGCCGCCTTCGGCGCCAGGAAACGCTATTGTTTTTGAAACGGGATTTGTTTCGCTTTTGTTATTTTCTTCCGCAAAGGCTGGACTTATTGTGAAACAGCTTAGAGCCATTACGGAAGAAAGTACTAAAGATGCGATTTTTCTTAGCATTTTATCTCCTCCTAATATTAATATTTTCGATATTTTTCATAACCGTATTTTTGTTTTAATGATAACACAAAATCATATGTTTGGTCAATCTGATTTTGAGAAAAAAATAAGCTATAGTAAAAGAACTTGAATAACGGTAAAAAATATTTTGCGTCAGCTTGCGGCAAAAGTCGGTAAGCGAATTGTAAAACACTTCGCAGACTTTTGAGTAAAATAAATTTTTTTACTTCTTTTTAAGTTCTTTCACTATATAATCAATTTTTATTATTATATTCGATTATTTTTTCAAGAGGGTTTGATATTTGTTTTAATTTTCGTATATTGTCTTTTCTCTCATTTATTTCAAATTGGCATATGGGGGAGAATTTACAGTATTCACAGCTGGTTTCTTTTTCATTTTCTTTTTTGTTGTATTTTTTATATGGATAAACTTTTATATTTCCATGGTATATTTCATTTCCGTATTTTTCTGCCAAAGACAAAACGTATTCACGCAAGGCGTCAAATTCCTCGAGAGACGCCACAGATGATAGTTTGTCAGAAACTTTTTCGTTTGAGGAAATGAACATTGAAAATATATTGGAATGACCTTTTTCAACATTGTCAATCATTTGTATTAAAGCTGTATCTTTTAACGCTAGCCCTGACATTTTAAAATCCTTGAGAATTTCGTTTTTTAGCTTTTCGGGAGTTATTGTGTAATTATCTTTTAAATTGATAGTTGGTTCGTGAATTTTAAAATAAAATACTCCAGCGGGAAAAATATTTTCGCCGACCAATTTTTTTCCTTTTTTTATAAAGGCGTCGAGATATATCAGAAGTTGAAGCTGTAATCCATAATATATTTCGGATAGGTCGAACTTCTTTTCGCCGGTTTTGTAGTCTATTATTTTTACATAGCTTTGTCCGTCTTTGTCTAATATATCTATTCGGTCAATTTTGCCTGTAAGAATTAATTTGGCGTTGTTTTTTAACTCTATTATTATGGCGGGAAGTTTGTATTTTTTGCCGAAACCTATTTCAAAACCAAGAGGAGAGAATTTTCCTGACTTTATATGCTCTGAAATAATTTTTAGTGAGTGAATCGATGTTGTCTTAATGCTGTTTAGCATAAATTTGTATTTAGCGGAACTTGTGAAAATTTTGTTTTTTGTTTCTGTCAGCATATTGTCTAAAGAATATCCAATAATTTCTTTTATTTGTTCATCGGTTATGGTATCCCATTTTATATTGTTATTTTTAAGATATTTTGAAAATTCTTCAAGTATTCGGTGAAATACAGAACCAATTTCAGGAACGGTTATTTCATATATTTTTCTTTCATTAGCTTTTAGTCCATATTCCATAAAATAAGAAAACGGACAGGAGGCATACTGTTCTAATTGTGAAACACTTGAGTTTATTTCTTTTCCATAAAGTTTGAAAACGGCTTCCTCTGATAAATTATCCTCATAATCTTTTATAAAAAGATTTTTTTCTATTATATTTAGTTTTTCTTTAAAATATCTTTCTTTTGAAAAGAAAATATATAAGTCTTTATATATGTCTTCAAGCTCTTTTCCTTTTGAATACTGCTCAAGAGGTATAGTAAGTTCTGTAAAAGAAGGGAAGGGCAGTGTTATTTTTTCTATTGCGGAGATTTTATCACTTTTTTCACATAGTTTTGGAAATAATTTTTTTATTGTCAGAATTACTTTTGACAGTCTTTTTTCTTTTCCGTCCAAACTTTCTGTTATGTAGCTTAAATACAATTTTTCCATTGGCTGTGAAAACA
This sequence comes from uncultured Eubacteriaceae bacterium, assembly GCA_948441255.1. Taxonomy (GTDB): domain Bacteria; phylum Bacillota; class Clostridia; order Lachnospirales; family CAG-274; genus MGBC114079. The sequence continues at coordinate 6,947 of CAOJPS010000007.1, forward strand.
TTTTATATAACAAAAAGTTATCTTGATTCATTTGAAAAAACGAGGTGGGAGAGAGTTCCAGATTATTAGCGTTTAAAACATCTTTATCGTCATCGGAAAAAATACCATCGTCATTAGGTATTGAAGGTATTATTCCGTCATTGACGGAAAGTATAAGAAGCGCTTTTATTTTTGAAAGTCTTGTTCTTTTTAAATCGCCAACAATCACTTCGTCTTGTGTTTGAGGCAGACTGCCTGTTTTGCAAGCTTTTATACCTGAATTTAAAATTTTTGAGTATTCTGATAATGTTACTTTTTGTTCTCCAAAAATCTCAATGATTTTATCTAAAAGCTCCATTATTGTTCCATAAACCTGAAAACATTCTGGTGATTTGGAATAATCCAAAATTTCCTCTAATTTCAATTCTGTTAAAAAGTTATACAGTCGGAATGAAATTTCTTTTACGGTATATTTTTTATTTGGCTTTATATGATTGGTAAAGGGTTCGAGGCATTCCATAAAACAATCTTTTAGATAGTTTATATCGTCCTCATTAAAGTTTGAATTAGCGAAACCATATTCCCATTTGGGGAGAAACCAACGTTTCCCTTTTATACCACATTCCAGTACGTAATTTTCGAGGATACTTACGTCAAGAGGCTCTAAAGGTGTTAAATATGTTTTTAAAAATCTGAATACCGCTTCGTATGACCAGTTTGTTGTGAATATCTCAAAAAAAGAAGAAATTAGTTCCGCTACTCTGTTTGTTGTGATATCTTTTTTTGAATCTATGAAATAGGGAATATTATATTGTGAAAATGTACTTTGTATTACTGATTCATATTCGCTGTTTCCTAATATTACGGCAATATCTCTATAATTATAACCGTTTTCACGGACAAGAGAGAGTATATTTGATGCTGCCATAGCAACTTCAGAGTATTTGTTTTTTGTCCTGAATATTTTTATATCGTTTATTTCTTTTTTATATTCTTCTTTTTTATATGATAGATAGTTTTGGTTTAGGTGAGTAAGTTCAGAGCTTTTTCTTTGACGGATATTTTCCTTTAAAAATGTATGAGGAAGGAAAACAACATTTGCTTCTCTTACAAAGGTGTTTAATTTGTTAATTGTATTTTTTGTTTCATAAAAACAATCATAGCTGTTTAAGTTTTTGAAATCTGTTTTTTCACTGTCGGAGCAAAAGGTTATATTTATCTGTTTGGCATATTTAAAAAGTTCTTTTATGACTTTTAATTCTTGTGGGGTGAATCCATTAAACTCATCTATCCATATTTCGGAATTTTTTATTAGATTTGAGTCTTTGATTTTATTGGAAAGCAAATCTAAAGTTTCATCTGTTGAAATATACTCTTTTGACAGATAGTTTATATATTCCTTATATATAAGGGAAACGTCTTTCATTTTTTCGCAGAGATTTGGTTTTTTATTTAATTTTTCAGATATTTTTTCGAGAGTTTGGGGTGATACATTATATTGAAAAAACTCTGATATAGTTTTGCTTATATTTTCGAGAAATCCATCTTTATCAATTGAGTTTTTAAAGTAAGAAAGATTTTTTGAGTTTTCATAGGCAATTTTTCGTATTAACATTAATTTTCCAACATCACCAAGAATTTTTGCTGATGAGAGTCCTGTTTCGGAAAAAAGTGTGTGAGCAAGACGTTTGAAACTTAAAATGTATATGTTTAATAGTACGCCTGAAGGGAATTTCTCAATAAGTTTTTTTTCGGACTGGAGGGTAAATTGTTCGGGAACTATGTATATGACATTGTTTTTTTTGTTTTTTGATTTTTCATAAATTTCATCTATACATAGTGTTGATTTTCCAGAACCGGTATTTCCGTATATATATCTTATATTCATTTTTATCTCCTTTAACTTACTGTTTTATTTTGACTGTGGGAATGACGAACAAAATGAAATTAGCGTTTCATTATCTATTATATCATATTTTAAACAAGATAGTAATAGTTATATATTAAATAAGTTATTTCGGAGGTTTTTTTATGGGAACTAAATTTGTTGTTATAAAACTTAGGGAGGTTTTGAAAACAGCTGTACTTACGATAATAGGTTTCGCTATAATAGGAGCTATATTGTATTTTTGTATTCAAGGGGGAAATGGCGATGAAAGCTGCTATAATCCCGGCACTTATTCAGCGGAAATAATTTTACATAATAATCCTGTTTCTGTTTTGGTGAGTGTTTCGGAAAACGAAATTACGGATATTCAGCTTTTAAATATGGGTGAAACACAAGAGGTTTTTTATCCTTTATTTAAACAGTCTTTAGGAGAAATCTCAGCGGAAATTATTGAAAAGCAGTCTACAAATATTTCTCTTTCAAATGATAAATCTATAACAGGAGGTATTTTGCTTAAAGCTGTTGACTCGGCTTTGGAAAAAGCAAAAAAATAATTTTTTATATTGTGTAAAGAGGAAAAATATGATATTATTATGTAAAGGAAATGCCGCAAAATTCAAAAATAACGAGAAAGCGTTCTTTAAGCTTGAAAAATTATTTTTATTGTCCTTTGCGCGGTGTTTCCTAATGTACTATAGTATGCCTTGATTTGTGAGTTTGAGTAAAATTTAATTTATTATTCCACGGATTGGCGTGCGATTTATGTCTTTACTTATGAAAATCTATATTTAAAGGAGAGTTTGTTTTATATGATGAAAATTTTGGACAGATACATTGATGAACTTCTTGAGAAAAGTACTCCTCAGGCACCCGTTTGGAATATTGAGAAAATAAGGAGCGGAAAGCCGTCTAAATGGAATTATATTGACGGATGTATGATTAAGGCTGTTCTTGAACTCTATCACATAAGAAAAGATGAAAGATATCTTAAATTTGCCGATGATTTTATTGATTATTTTGTTAGGGAAGACGGTTCTATAGATTCTTATAATCCAGAAGATTATAATATTGATAATGTAAACGCGGGCAAGACTTTGTTTGATTTGTATGAACTTACAGGAAAAGAAAAATATAGAAAAGCTATTGATACAATTTATTCACAGGTTAAAAATCAGCCTCGTATTAAGGCGGGAAACTTCTGGCATAAAAAAATCTATCCAAACCAAGTTTGGCTTGACGGTCTTTATATGGGTCAGCCTTTTTATATGCAGTATGAGGTTGAGTATAATAACTGTGAAAACTGTATGGATAGCTATAATCAATTTATAAATGTCTATAATACAATGCGTGATGAAAAAACAGGTCTTTATTATCACGGTTATGACGAATCAAGAGAAATGTACTGGGCGGACAAGAAAACGGGACTTTCTAAAAATTTTTGGCTTAGAGCTTTGGGCTGGTATGCTATGGCTTTGACAGATACTATTGATGTTATGCCGGATGAAATGTCCGTTCAAAAAGAAAAACTTTCGTCTATTTATAAGGACTATATTGACTCGATTATTAAGTTCCAAGATAAAAGCGGAATGTGGTATCAGGTTGTTGATAAAGGTGATTTGGAAGGTAATTATCTTGAAACAAGCGGAAGTGCTATTTTGGCGTACGCTATTATGAAAAGTGTTAGAATGGGTATTTTGGAAGAAAGTTATTTTGAATATGGAAGAAAGGCTTTTGACGGAATTTGTGAAAAATACCTCTCTGAAAAAGATGGGGAATTGCAGCTTGATGGTATATGCCTTGTTGCGGGGCTTGGAGGAGAAACCAGACGAGATGGAACTTATGAGTATTATATTTCTGAACCGATTGTTCAGAACGAGGCTAAAGGCGTTGCTCCTTTGATTCTTGCTTATATTGAGATTTTGTATAAAGAACAGGGAAAAATTTGATTGCTTAAGGGAAAAATTTGTATTTTTTAAGCGTCAGAAGGAGTTTTTTATGAGTAAACAAGTTTGGAAACCAGGTACTTTGCTTTATCCTGTTCCCGCGGTGATGGTGTCTTGCGGTGAGTTTGACGGGATAAAAAATATTTTGACTATAGCCTGGACAGGTACTATAAATAGTGACCCGGCTATGACTTATATTTCTGTGCGTCCTGAAAGATATTCTTATGATATTATTAAGGACAGCGGTGAGTTTGTTATAAATGTGACAACAGAGGAATTAGCTTTTGCTACTGATTTTTGCGGGGTTCGTTCTGGAAGAGATGTTGATAAGTTTGAAAAATTGAATTTGACGCCTGAAAAGGCCAGTATTGTAAAATGTCCTGTTATAGGGGAAAGTCCTATAAATATTGAATGCAAAGTTAAGGATATTGTTGAGCTGGGAACGCATAATATGTTTATTGCCAATATTGTTTCAGTTCTTGCTGATGAAAAATATATGGATAAAACGGGAAGATTTGGTTTTGAGAAAAGCAAACCTTTGTGCTATTCCCACGGAGAATATTACGGACTTGGAAAATATCTTGGAAAATTTGGCTATTCGGTTAAAAAAGATAAAAAATAAAGCGGTGATGAGGCAGGTTTGTGATTGGTATTTTTGTCGCGAACCTGCTTTGCTGTAATTTATAATGGAGGTATTATTATGATTTCTGATAAGATGGCTGAACTTGTGAAAAATGGTTCCGCTATAAGGGCTATGTTTGAGGAAGGCAAAATTATGGCGGAAAAATATGGAAAAGAAAATATTTATGACTTTTCTTTGGGAAATCCATCTGTTGTTCCTCCTGAAAATGTGAAAAACGCTATTTTTGATATTATAAAAAACGAGCCGGAAAAGGTTGTTCACGGTTATATGAATAACTGCGGGTATGAGGATGTTAGAGGGAAAGTTGCGGAAAGCGTTAATAAAAAATATGAAACAAATTTTACTGAAAATAATATTATTATGACTGTGGGCGCTGCCGGAGCTTTGAATATTGTTTTGAAAACAATTATCAATCCTGATGATGAGGTTGTTTTATTTGCTCCGTATTTTGGAGAATATAATAATTATTTGTCAAATTATGATGCTGTGCCGGTTGTTGTTAATCCGGATTTTGAAAGATTCTCAATTAATTTTGATGATTTTGAGAATAAGATTACAAACAAAACTAAAGCTGTTATTATAAACAATCCCAATAATCCTACTGGTGTTGTATATTCGGAGAAAGATATTGAAAGACTTTCAGATATTTTGGAGGATAAGCAAAAGAAGTTTGGTACATCAATTTATCTTATTTCGGACGAGCCTTATAGAGAACTTGTTTTTGGAGGAAATTATGTTCCATATCTGACAAAATACTATAAAAATACTTTTGTTGGATATTCTTATAGTAAAACACTTTCTCTTCCTGGTGAAAGAATAGGATATCTTGTGGTTCCTTCGGAAATAGATGATTATGAACAGATTTTTGGAGGTCTTGGCGTTGCCAATAGAATACTTGGGTATGTAAACGCACCATCTCTTTTTCAAAAAGTTATTGCCGAGTGCTTGGAATGTACTTCTGATTTGAGGGTTTACGAGGAAAATAAAAATATACTTTTTGACGCTCTTACTGAATATGGATATGAGTGTGTTGAGCCTAAAGGTACTTTTTATATGTTTCCTAAATGTTTTACTGCGGATGATAAGGCATTTTGTGAGAAAGCTAAGGAATTTAGACTTATTATTGTTCCAGGGTCAACATTTGCTTGTCCGGGATATTTTAGAATTTCTTACTGTGTGGATAAAAAAATAATTATGAATTCTCTTGAAAGCTTTAAACTTCTTGCGGAGAGTTTCAAATAACATAGTCAATCAACTTAAAAATCGGACAAGTTTAGTATCTAAAAATCATTTTGCTTATTTTCAAGTTGATTGACTATAATAGTAATTTGTAAAATTATAACTATATTTTATTTTGAGGGGAAGTGATTGTATGTCAGAAAAAAAATTGAATTTTAAAGCTTCGGGGCAGGTTAATATTTCTAATGATGTTATTTCTGTTATAGCTGGTACTGCCGCTTTGCAAACAGAAGGGGTTATCGGTATGTCGGGAAATTTTGCCGGAGATATAATTGAAATGCTTGGAAAGAAGAATTTTACAAAAGGTGTTTCTATATCTATTGAAAATAAAAATGTTCGGATTTCTATTGACCTTATTGTTAAATTTGGAAGCAAGCTTTACGAAGTTGCTCTTGCTGTTCAGAAAAATGTTAAAACGGCTGTTGAGAATATGACAGGTCTTTCTGTCGCAGAGGTTAATATTAATATTTCAAGTATGGTATTTGAAAAAAACGAGCCTATCGGACAGTTTAAAGAATAATTGTTTTTCATTAATTTCAAAGGAGTGTAATAATGAGCAGAAGAACGGCGAGAGAACATATTTTTAAAATAATATTTCAAACTGAATTTTATAAAGAGGAAGAAATTGACGAGGCTATTGATATTTATAAAGAAAATATTGAGAACGCCAATGAGGCGGATATGAAATTTATAAAAAATGAAATTAAGGGAATTATGGAAAATAAAAGAGTTATTGACGATACTATAAACAGATATGCGGAAGGCTGGGAAGTGAGCCGTATTGCTAAGGTTGATTTGGCGGTTTTAAGACTTGCTATTTATGAGATTTTATATGCCGATGATATTCCTAATAAAGTTGCCATTAATGAAGCTGTTGAACTGACTAAAACGTTTAGTTCTGAAAAAGCTCCATCTTTTATAAATGGAGTTTTGGGAAGGATTGTAAGCAACTCGCTGTAAATTTTATATAAGATTTTGGAGTTTAAATATGAAAGCTTATATTTATTCGGTTTCACAAGTAAACAGGTATATTAAAAATTTACTTGAAAAAGATGTTTTCCTTAAAGATATTTTTATACAGGCTGAAATATCAAATTTTAAAGCACACGGTTCTGGGCATTTTTATTTTACTCTTAAAGATGAATATTCGTCAATAAATGTTGTTATGTATAAATCATATGCTGAAGAAATTGGTTTTTTTCCTGAAGATGGTATGATGGTTACAGTTTATGGATATATTTCTCTTTATGAGAAAACAGGACAGTATCAGCTTTATGCCAGAATTATGGAACCTACAGGCAAAGGCGCCTTATATGCCGCTTTTGAACAGCTTAAGGCTCGCCTTGAGAAAGAGGGTCTTTTTGATGTTTTGAAAAAGAAAAAGCTTCCTAAATATCCTAAGAAAATAGCCGTTTTAACTTCTCCTACAGGAGCGGCGATAAAAGATATTATAAAAATTTCGAAAAGAAGAAATCCTAATATTAAATTGATTATTGTTCCTGTTTTGGTTCAGGGAAACTTAGCGCCTCAAAGTATTTGTGATGGATTGAAACTTATTAACAGATATAAACAAGTTGATGTTATTATTCTTGGCAGAGGCGGCGGCTCCGCGGAAGATTTATGGTGCTTTAATAATGAAACGGTCGCTAGAGCTGTTTTTAAGTCTAAAATTCCTGTTATTTCAGCTGTGGGACACGAAACGGATTTTACTATTACGGATTTTGTCGCTGATTTTAGAGCGTCTACTCCTTCAGCTGCCGCTGAAATTGCTGTTCCTTGTCTTGATGATATTAAGAATAGAGTTTTGTCGTTTTATGATGAATTGTTATATTCTTTTGAAAGTAAAATATATAGTTATGAAAATAGATTGCGGAATGTTTTGGAATTTTCTTTTTTTAAGCGTCCTATGGACAGGGTTTTTGATATGAAAAAGCAAATAAGAGGCTTTTATGATGATATAGACAAAGCTGTTTTTTGTAAAAAAGAAAATTTGGAAACGGATTTGAGAAATCTTATTTTGCGGCTTGAAAGTGTTTCTCCTACGAATGTTATAAAAAGAGGTTTTTCCGTTGTTTATAAAGATGGGATTCCAATAAGCTCTATAGGTGATGTTTTGGAGAGGGATATTATAGATATAGAGTTAAGCGACGGTTATATTAAAAGTGAAATTATTGAAAAGGGTGACTTTGATGCCAAAAAAGAAAACTTTTGAACAGGCTCTTTTAAGGCTTGAAGAAATTGTTAAAAATATTGAGAATAATGAAATAACTCTTGATGAGTCGGTTAAACTTTATAAAGAAGGTATTGATTTGTCTGTATTCTGCGGTAATGAACTAAAAAAAATAGAACAAGAGATAGTTGTTCTGAAAGAAAGTGCTGATAAGATTTTTAATGAGGAGCTTTTTGAATATGATGAGGAGTAAATGAGATTTTTATGAAGAATGAGGATTTTGAGAAAACTTTAAAAAAATATATTGAAATTATAAATGGAAGATTGGCTGAATTGCTTGACGGCGAATATCCTAAAGAGATTTATGAAAGTATGAGATACAGTGTTTTTGCTGGAGGTAAAAGATTAAGACCTGTTTTGCTTTTGTCCTCCTGTGAAATGTTTGGCGGTAATTTGGAATCGGCAGTTGATTTTGCCTGCGCTTTGGAAATGATTCATACGTATTCTCTTATACACGATGATTTGCCGGCTATGGATAATGACGATTTTAGGAGAGGTATGCCTACCTGCCATAAAAAATTTGGAGAGGCTTTGGCTATTTTGGCAGGCGATGCTCTTTTAAATAAGGCTTATGAGGCTATGACTGATTCGATTGTTTCAAATATGGATATGAAATTTGTTGGCGCTATGAAGTGTATTGCTGATTGTTCCGGGACTGAAGGAATGGTCGGCGGACAAGTTGTTGATGTTTTGTCAGAGGGAAAGCAGATAGATTTGGACACTTTGATGTATATTCATAAAAATAAAACCGCCGCTCTTATTACAGCGCCTCTTAAAGCAGGCGGTATTATCGGCGGATGTTCTGAAAGAGAAACAGAGCTTCTTGAAAAAGTTGGATGTAATGTTGGAATAGCGTTTCAAATAAAAGATGATATTCTTGATGTTACAAGCACTATAGATGTTCTTGGAAAGCCTGTTTTCAGTGATGAGAAAAATGATAAGATGACCTATGTTACTATGTATGGAATTGATAAAGCGGAGAAGGACCTTGAAAAATTGACAAAAGAGGCTTTGGATATTATTTCTGGCTTTGCTGGAAATAGTGACTTTCTTTATGAATATATTAAAAGACTTATTACTAGAATTAAATAAATTTATAGTAATTAAAGTTTAAGTGTAATTACTATAATTGATAATTGTAAAAAAATTTGCTAAATTTTATTGAAAGCGGTATTGTTATGAAGTATTTGGATAGTATTAATTTTCCTAAAGATTTAAAAAAACTGAAAAAAGATGAACTTGCTTCTCTTGCTGAAGAAATAAGGGAATTTCTTATAAAATCTGTGGCTAAAACAGGAGGACATCTCGCTTCTAATCTTGGAGTTGTGGAACTTACTATAGCTTTGCATTATTGTTTTGATTTTTCTAAAGATAAAATTGTCTGGGATGTTGGACATCAGGCGTATACCCATAAAATTTTGACGGGAAGAAAAAATAAGTTTGAGAATCTTAGAAAAAAAGATGGTTTAAGCGGCTTCCCTAAAGGATTGGAGAGCGATTATGACGCTTTTGATACAGGGCATAGCTCGACCTCTATTTCCGCTGGGCTTGGACTTGCTCAGGCAAGAGATTTATCGGGAGAAAATTATAACGTTGTTTCTATAATAGGCGATGGCTCTATGACGGGAGGGCTTGCTTATGAGGCGCTGAATAACGTTGCTAGAAATAATAATAAGTTTATTATTATTTTGAATGATAATCAGATGTCTATCTCAAAAAATGTTGGGGCAATGAGTAAATATTTGACAGAATTGCGTTCCGCTCCTAAATATATTGAGGTTAAAAAAGATGTTTCTGAAATTTTAAATAGCTTGCCTGTTTTAGGCTCAAAGGTGACCAAGGTTCTTGAAAAGACAAAAGACAGCATAAAATATGCCCTTTTGCCTTCCATTATGTTTGAGCAGCTTGGAATTAAATATATAGGCCCTGTTGATGGTCATAATATTAACAGTCTTATTAATGTTCTTAATAAAGTAAAAAATTTTGATAAGCCTGTTTTGATTCATATTTTGACAAAAAAAGGCAAAGGATACGCTAACGCTGAAAAGTATCCGTCAAAATATCATGGAGTAGGCAGTTTTGATGTTGCTACAGGTGTACCTTTCTCAAAGAAAACAGATGAAACTTATTCAGAAGTTTTTGGAAGAACCCTTTGCAGACTTTCAGCGAAAAATAAAAAAATTGTTGCCGTTACGGCGGCTATGCCTTTGGGAACAGGTCTTGATTTTTTTTCGAGAGCTTATCCAAACAGATTTTTTGATGTTGGAATAGCGGAGGAACACGCTGTTACTTTTGCCGCCGGTATGGCAAAAGGCGGGTTTGTTCCTGTTTTCGCTGTTTACTCAACTTTTTTGCAGAGAGGTTATGACCAGATTCTTCACGATGTCTGTATTCAGGGACTGCACGTTGTTTTTGCTGTTGACAGGGCCGGGATTGTTGGCGATGATGGAGAAACTCATCAGGGGATTTATGATTTGTCTTATTTATCTCATATCCCGAATATGACGGTTATCGCGCCGAAAAATAAATTTGAGTTTGAAAAAATGATTGAATTTGCTGTTAATAAATTTAATGCTCCTATTGCTGTAAGATATCCTAAGGGAACGGCTTTAAATGTTTTTGAGAATTATTTTGAGGATATTATATTTGGAAAATCAGAATATATATTTGACGGAAAAGACATTATTATTATTTTTGTCGGCAATATGTCGGATACAGCTTTGGAAGTGTATAATAAACTTATTTATAAGGGATATAATCCGGCTTTGATTAACGCGAGGTTTATTAATCCTATTGATTTGGATTTGATTGAGGATATAAGAAATAATTTTGAATATGTATTTACTATTGAGGATAATATAAATTTTGGAGGGTTTGGCTGTAAATTAAACTCAGTTTTGATTAATTCACGTGTGTTTGATAAGAAAATATATAATTTCTCGTTCCCTGATGTTTTTGTTAAACAAGGCAATAAATTAGAGATTTATAAAGATTATGGTCTTGATTCTGAGAGTATATTTGAAAAAATTATGTCGTTTATTGGCGCGGATTAAAGGTTATGTTTATGGATGAAAAAATTAGGCTTGATATTGTTTTGAGGGAAAAATTTGGTTTTTCAAGAGAACGGGCAAAAGAGGCTGTTGAAAAAGGCTATGTTTCCTCAAAAGGAATAATATTTAAAAAACCTGGTGAAAAGGTTTTTCGGGATATTGAAATTGATATTGATGAAAAAGGTTATTTAAAATATGTTGGCAGAGGCGGACTTAAACTGGAGAAAGCTATTGAACTTTTTGAAATTGATATTTTTGATAAGGTCTGTATTGATGTTGGAGCGTCGACAGGAGGTTTTACGGATTGTATGCTTCAATATGGAGCTAAAAAGGTTTATTCTGTAGATGTTGGAAATGGACAGCTTGCGGAGGTTATTAAAAATAATCCTAAAGTTGAGTCTATGGAAAATACAAATATTATTAATCTGACAAAAAAAGATTTTCCTTTGAGTATTGATTTTGCCTCGATTGATGTTTCCTTTGTTTCTCTTACGAAGATTTTATACTATGTTAAAGAAATTTTAAATGAAAACGGCAGGGCGGTGGCTCTTATAAAACCTCAATTTGAGGCGGGAAAACAGAATATTGGCAAAAAAGGCATTGTTAAAAATTTTAAGGTACATATAAATGTTATAAAAAAAATATTTGCTTATGTTTTGGAAATTGGGTTTAAAATTGAAAATTTGTCCTTTTCACCGATAAAAGGCTCGGAAGGCAATGTGGAGTATATTATTTATATTTCTAAAAATGGAAGAGGAATGGAAATTTCCGCTTTTGACAAGATTATTAAAAATGTTATTCTTGACGCAAGAAAGGCGCTTTGAATTTGTTTGTTGGGAGAATTTTATGGATAAAATTGGATTTGTAATAAATTTGGAAAAAGACCCTTATCTTGAGTATACAAAAAAACTTAGGGATTTTGTTTTAAATCTTGGATATCAAATAGTTGTTCTTGAAAAATTCAGAGATGTTTTGGGGCTTGAGTATGGTGTTTCGGACCTTGACGAGGTTTGCCGTGAGTCTGATTTTGTTACTGTTTTGGGCGGTGACGGAACAATACTTACTGTGGCAAGAAGGGCTTGTATATATCAGACACCAATTTTAGGTATTAATCTGGGGACTTTAGGCTATTTGGCAGACGTTGAAAAAAATGGAGCTTTCAGAGCGGTTGAAAAGGTTTTGAATAATGATTACTCAATAGAAAAAAGAATGATGCTTGAGGTTTTTAAGGACGGTAAAGAGTTGGAAAATTGCCGTGGTCTTGCGTTGAATGAGGTTTGTCTTAAAAATAATACGTTTTCACGAATGATTAAATTTGATATTGAGATAAATGATGAGTTTATTGACAGCTATAGAGCGGATGGTGTTATTATTTCAACTCCAACTGGGTCTACGGCATATAATCTTGCCGCCGGCGGTCCTATTTTAAAGCCTGATACGGAACTTATCTCAATTACACATTTATGTCCTCATACTTTGTACGCGAGACCTTATGTGGTTTCAGGAAGTGATATTATTAAGCTTAAAATAAAAAATAATGAAAAAAATGTTATGCTGTTTCTTGACGGACACGAAATTGTTTCCGCGGAGGGCGGAAGTGAGATTATAATAAAACGTTCAAAATTTTTTACACGCATTATAAAAACTACGGGGCTTGGTTTTTATGATATATTAAGAAGAAAAATGGTTGAAATAAGAAAATAAAAAGCGACCGTTTATGGCCGCGATAAATAAAAAGAAAAGTTTGCTGGATATTTTTTTGAGATGGTTTTTTATAGCGCGTCAAAAAATATCGCCAGTATTAAAAAAATGAAAATTTTATCTTTGACACTTATTTGACAGTTTGAGTTTTGACTTGTTATTTTTGCTTCGTTTTTTTCTTTAGCGTCGGTTGTGTTATCTAAAGGTTTATTTTGAATTTCTGTTTCTTTGCCGTTTTTTTCTAAAGATATATTTTGCTTTGCGGATTCGTTTTCTATGCTACTCTTTTTTTGCTCATATTGTCTGAATTGAAAGGGAATGTCATTTAAATTTTTATATAAGGTCATCTGTACTATACCTCCACAATATATAAATATCTTATTTTTGTTTCTTTGATATTATGACGAATTTTAAAAATGAATTATATAAACTTAAAAAATTCATAAAATTTGCTTTTTAAACAAATTTATTTTGATATTTTAATAAAAATAAATGCTGAAAATTTTTGTTTTGTTAGAATTTTGCAATATATTTTTTGTATAATTCAATTTTTTGTGAAATTTGGTTGACATTAAAGAGTGTTTTATGTAAAATTAATATAAGATATTATGATATTGAGAAAATATAAGAATAAACAGGGGGTACGCGAATATGTTTGAATTTAATGAAAAGACAAATTTGCTTGAAAGACAAGAGTTTAATTATCCGCTTCAAGATGTGAAAGAGCCTAACCTGTATAGAACTTTATACAATTATGAGGAAGTCCCTAAAGTTGCTTTTAATCACAGAATTGTTCCTATTGATATGCCTGATAATATTTGGATTACAGATACTACTTTCAGGGACGGACAACAGTCCAGAGAACCATATACAGTTGAACAGATTTCAAAAATATACGATATGCTTCATAGGCTTGGCGGTCCTAAAGGTATTATAAGACAAAGTGAGTTTTTTGTATATACAAAAAAAGATCAGGAAGCCGTTTATAAGTGCCTTGAAAAGGGTTATGAGTTTCCGGAAGTTACTACGTGGATTAGAGCGTCTAAGAATGATTTTGAACTTGTTAAATCAATTGGAATTAAGGAAACAGGTATTCTTGTTAGTTGTTCTGATTACCATATATTCTATAAGATGAATATGACAAGAAGTGAGGTTATTAAGCATTATATTAATGTTATAAGTCAGTGTATTGAAATAGGTATTCGCCCGAGATGTCATTTTGAGGATATTACAAGAGCGGATTTTTATGGCTTTGTTGTGCCTTTCGCGCGTGAACTTATGAAACTTTCAAAGGAAACAGGTGTTCCAATTAAAATAAGAGCCTGTGACACAATGGGTTATGGTATGACTTTTCCGGGCGCTGTTTTGCCAAGAAGCGTTCAGGGAATTATATATGGACTTCATCATCACGCTGCTGTTCCTAAAGAAATGCTGGAATGGCACGGTCATAATGATTTTTATCGTGCGGTCATAAATGCTTCTTACGCTTGGCTTTATGGAGCGTGCGGCGTTAATACGTCTCTTTTTGGAATAGGAGAGAGAACGGGAAATACACCTCTTGAGGCTATGGTTATGGAGTACGCTCAGTTAAGAGGTACTCTTGATGGTATGGATACTACTGTCATTACTGAAATAGCGGAGTATTTTAAAAAGGTCATAGGTTATGATATTCCTCCTATGACTCCTTTTGTGGGAAGGGATTTTAATATTACAAGGGCAGGTATTCACGCTGATGGTTTGCTTAAAAATGAGGAAATTTATAATATTTTTGATACGGAAAAACTCTTGAACAGACCTTGCAGAATAGCTGTTTCAAAAACTTCGGGACTTGCGGGAGTTGCTCATTGGATTAATACATATTTTAATCTTTCGGAGGACGAATGTTATGATAAAAAACATCCTGTTGTTGAAGCTATTAAATTGTGGGTTGATTTACAGTATGAAGAAGGGCGTGTGACAGCTATAGGTGACAGAGAACTTGAAAAAGTCGCGCTTGCTGAAATTAAAAAATATAAAGAGTCAAATACAGAAAATAATGATTAATTTTAACATTTTTTCTGAAAATTAAATATCGCTCATATTTTTATTTTGTAGAAATATGAGTAACCGACTTATTCAGTCGGTTAAATTTTATATATTTACTTATAAGGAGTGTTATAAATGGATAAAATTGAGGCGGCTAAGGAAAAATTTGGGGCGCTTATTGAGGAACAGCTTAAAAGAGTAGAAAAGATGAAGCTTGATAAAGATTTTATTGATTTTCAAAAGCTGGATTTAATAAAAATAGGTATTGTTGGAGGAGATGGTATAGGTCCGGCAATTACAAAACAAGCGCAGAGAATTTTGGAATTTTTGCTTGCTGATGAGGTTGCTAATGGTAAGGTTGAGTTTAAAGTTATTGACGGTCTTACTATTGAAAACAGAATTAAAGCGGGAAAAGCTATACCTGATGATGTTCTTGCTGAAATTAAGGAATGTCCGGTTATTCTTAAAGGGCCTACAACTACGCCAAGAGCGGGGGACAAAGTTAATATTGAAAGCGCTAATGTGGCTATGCGTAAGGAGCTTGACCTTTTCGCTAATGTCCGTCCTGTCAAAATTCCAGAAGAAGGTATTGACTGGACTTTCTACAGGGAAAATACGGAAGGCTCTTATACTCTTGGCAGCAAAGGTTTTAATATTGATGATGATTTGGCTTTTGATTTTACTGTCGCTACTACTGACGGTACTGAAAGGATTATAAGAGCGGCTTTTGATTACGCGAAGAAAAACGGTAAAACAAGGGTTACCGCTGTTACAAAGGCAAATATTATTAAAACTACAGACGGTAAATTCCTTAATATTTTTAAAGAAATTGCTAAGGAATATCCAGATATTGAAACCGATGACTGGTATATTGATATTATGACAGCAAAGCTTGTTGACCCTAAAAGACGTACTCAATTTCAGGTAGTTGTTCTTCCTAATCTTTATGGTGATATTATTACTGACGAGGCGGCTGAGTTTCAAGGAGGAGTGGGTACCGCCGGAAGTATTAATATGGGAAAAAGATACGCTATGTTTGAGGCTATCCACGGTTCAGCGCCTCGTATGGTTGATGAGGGAAGAGATATTTATGCCGACCCTTGCAGCATAATTCGTGCGGGAAGTATGCTTTTGGCTCATATAGGGTATGCGGATAAGGCTAAAAAACTTGATGAGGCACTTGAAATTTGTACTCAGAAAGAAAAGAAATTTGTTATTACGGGAAGAAGTGATGGCTGTACTTCTGAACAGCTAGCTGATTATATTATGGATACCATTAAAAAACTTTAAGATTTTTTATGGAAACACCGCACAATTGTTTGCTTAATTTATTTGATTTTTAAGGCAATACCGCATAATTCGATAAAATAGATTTTAGATGATATTTTTCAGTGCAAGGAAAAGGCTTGTAGTTCAAACACTTTCGCTGCGCGAAAGCCGGCTTCGCCGTCCGCATTTTTCTTTGCGGTGTACTGGTCAAACACTTTCGCTATGCGAAAGTCGGCTTCGTCGTCCGCGTTTTTCTTCGCGGTGTACACATAGTCGGAGCCTATGATAAGAGACTTTGACGCGGCAATGGAAAATATCGTCAAAATCTATGAAATCATAATTGTGCAGTATTGCCTTAAACTTATTGACTTATAATAACGTGAGTTCGATGAAAATTTATAATTAATGGAACCTTTTTCTATCGCAAAGCTGCGCTTTGCTGCTCGTCTATGCAGCCTAGGATTCCAAACCTCCAAAAATGCTCTTGAAGCATTAAAAACCTTGAGGCTCCGCCTCAAACTCCGCAAACTTTTTGAAAAAAGTTTGACAAAAACTTTCGTGCGAAACTACGTTTCGCTGAGTTTTACTGTAATTTTTCCTCCAACTCACGTTATTCGTTATTATAATACATTTCTATAAAAAAACACCGATTAAACTACTGAATGAAAGTGATTTATCGGTGTTTTTATTTTGGTGGGAGAGATTTTAAAAAATTGATTTTACAGAGAATAATCTTTGACAAACAGAGAATTGTAATGTATAATAAAGATTGAGATGTGCTATAATTTTTTATTTACGAAAGGGACTTAGTATGTTTGGTTCAGATATTGGTATTGATTTGGGTACCGCAAGTATTCTTGTTTATATAAGGGGACAGGGGATTGTTCTTAAAGAACCTTCTGTTGTCGCTATTGAGAAAAATACAAAAAAAATTCTTGCTGTAGGAGAAGAAGCGAGAAAGATGCTTGGAAGAACTCCAGGCAATATTGTCGCTATCAGGCCAATGAGAGAAGGTGTTATCTCAAATTATGAGATTACTGAAAAAATGCTTACCTATTTTATTGATAAATCTGTTGGTAAACATTTTTTTAGGAAACCTCGAATTGCCGTTTGTGTTCCCAGCAGTGTTACAGAGGTTGAAAAAAGAGCTGTTGAAGATGCTACAAAACAGGCTGGAGCGAGAGAAGTTTTTGTTATTGAGGAGCCTATTGCCGCCGCTATTGGCGCTGGTATTGATATTTCAAAGGCCTGCGGCAGTATGGTTGTGGATATAGGCGGTGGTACTACCGATGTTGCTGTTATTTCTCTTGGCGGTACTGTTGTGAGTACCTCTCTTAAAATTGCCGGAGATAATTTCGATAACGCTATTGTTAGGTATATGCGAAAAAAACATAATCTTCTTATTGGTGAACGTACCGCAGAGGATTTGAAAATAAATATTGGTACAGCTTTTGATAGACAGCCTCCGGTTTGTATGGACGTTAGAGGAAGAAATCTTGTTACAGGACTTCCTAAAACCATTACAGTTACTTCTGATGAAATGTATGATGCTTTGCGTGAGTCTGTTGCCAGTATTATTGAATCTGTTCATTATGTTCTTGAAAAAACTCCGCCGGAACTTGCCGCTGATATTTCTGACAGAGGTATTCTTATGACAGGCGGCGGAAGTTTGCTGTTTGGGCTTGACAGACTTATTAAGCAAAAAACGGGAATTGAAGCTTTTGTTGCTGAAGATTCGGTTTCTTGTGTGGCTATAGGAACAGGAAAATATATTGAGTTTGCGGCAAGCGGATATGGTAAGAAAGGCAGGTAGTTTTTGTGATTAGAGGATTATATACATCTGCTGTTGGAATGATGACGCAGATGCAGAAAATGGACGTTGTTTCAAATAATATAGCTAACGCTGATACTACAGGTTTTAAAAAAGATACGGTCGTTGTTCGTTCTTTTTCCGAGGAATTGGCAAAAAGACTTGATGACCCAAAATATAGACTTATTAAATTTAATCAGGGAATAGGAAATATGAGCCTTGGTGTTTTTGTTGATGAAGTTTATACAGATTTCTCGACAGGCGCTATGGAAGAAACAAACGGAAGTCTTGATTTTGCTATTTCTGGCGATGGTTTTTTTGCTGTGAGCGTAACCGACAGAAATGGTGAAACTACTGAAAAATATACAAGAGATGGTTCGTTTACTCTTGACGCCGAAAATAATCTGAGAACAACAGAAGGTAATTATGTTGTTGGAGAAGGTGGAAATATTAATATTCCTAACGGTATTATTACTGTTGATGAAAATGGAAATGTGTATTCAAACAATGAATTTGTAGACAGAATTAAATTGGTGGATTTTGCTAATAAAGAATCCCTTAGAAAAGCTGGAGATAATTTATATGAAACTATTGACGAAAGCGAACAGCTGGATTTTACGGGAAGGGTTATTCAGGGCAGAGTGGAATCCTCTAATGTTAATCCTGTTCAAGAAATGGTTAAAATGATTTCTTTGGCGCGTAATTATGAGGCTAATCAAAAAATGATTCAGACTCACGATACAACTTTAAACCGTGCCGTAAATGATATTGGAAGAAAGCAATGATAAGGAGGTAATTTGTTATGATGCGTTCTTTATGGACCGCTGCGTCTGGTATGACTTCTCAGCAGCTTAATGTTGATAATATTTCAAATAATATAGCTAATGTAAATACAACGGGATATAAAAGAGAAAGACTTGAATTTAAGTCTTTACTCTATCAAACTATGGAAAGAGCTACTCTTGATGAAAATGATACAGGAAGACCTGTTAATTTGCAGGTTGGACACGGTGTTAGACCTATTGTAAGTTCCAGAATATTTACAAATGGAAGTGTTGAGAGAACTGAAAATCCTTCAGATTTTTATTTGCAGGGAGAGGGATTCTTTGTTGTTGACAGAGGAGATGGTGATATTGTCTATACTAAAGATGGAAGTTTTAAAATAAGTATTGGTGATGGAGAATCTTCTATTGTTACATCAGAGGGGTACGCTATTTTAGATACGGATGGTGAGCCTATAACATTGCCTGAAAATATTTCTATGTCAGATGTTAATGTTGATGAGAACGGAAATATTACATATATTGATGAGGACGGAGAAACTCAAGACGCTGGTATTCAATTTGATATAGTTCAGTTTCCTAATGTTCAAGGTCTTGAAGCTATAGGAAATAACTTTTATACAGTAACCCCGGCTTCTGGTGAGGCTATTCAGGAATCAGAGGGAGATACTTCTACAGTCAGCCGTATTATTCAAAGTTGTCTTGAAATGTCAAATGTTAATGTTGCTAATGAAATGGTTAATCTTATTATCGCTCAACGTGCTTATGAGCTTAACTCAAAAGCAATTCAGACTTCTGATGATATGCTTCAGCAGGCAAGCAATCTTAAAAGATAATGATTGATATCATAGCGAGGTGATTTTTATGAGCGGATTGATAGGTTTGACAAGTCCTTATATGGCTGGTATTAACAATTTAAATCAAAACACAGCAAGAAGTCAAAATCTTCAGAGAAAAATTGAAAACAGCAGCGTTGAGGATAGAGAACTTATGGACGCCTGTGAAACTTTTGAAAGTTATTTTTTACAGATGATGTATAAATCTATGAGGAATACTGTAAATAGTTCGGGAAGTGTTATTCCTCAAAGTAACGCAGAGAAAATTTTTCAGGATATGCTTGATGAGGAGAATAGCAAAAAAGCAGCTGAAAGCGGTAATGGTATTGGTTTGGCGCAGATGCTTTATAAACAGCTTTCAAGACAAAACAGGAATGTAATAAGCGAATAGTTTTTATTGCTGATGGTATTTCTATATTTTTAAAAAATAGATGGAAAATATATTAAAAAGTTAAAATGATTTTTAGCAAATCTTTCTTTTGATGTGTTTGGAATATGTGTTTTACGTAAATAAAAAAGCAGGGATTGTTAATTATACCCTGCTTTCTTTGGCTTTGTTTTTGTATATTTTAGCTTTTAAATACATTCTGAATCTATGAATAATTGAACAGATGAAATATTGAAATATATCGTTAAAAATATTATAATTATTCAATAAGATATTTATATTATATAAATATTTTTTCTGTTTTATAAAAGGTTATGGGGGTTGTGTATAGTTGAGAAATAGAACAATAATGTTTTTAATAGTTAGTTTTATTGTTATAGTTGTTGTTAGTGTATTCGGTTTTTCCTTTCTTGGAAGTTATTTAAATAAAAATAATTCGGAAATAATTGAAAAAATTGGAAAGTTTTATATGTCTGGCTTGAATGAACGTATATCAAAGCATTTTGAAACAGCTATAGAATTTAATTTAACAAGTCTTGAACATATTGCGAGAGCTAATTTTAGACATGAAATTAATAATTATGAGGATTTTTATAATTCAATAGGACATAGTGCTGATGCTAATGGTTTTGACTATATGGCGTTATATTCGGAAAACGGAAATTTTGAGATGATTTATGGTGAGCAAATAAATATTACTGATCCATCCCCTTTTTTGTCATCAATAAAATCTGGTAAAAAGAAAATCGCGGTAGGGACTTCTGTTTCTGGCGAGGATATTGTTATTATGGGTATTCCGGGAAAGTATCCTATGAAAAATGGCGGAGAGTCTATTGGTTTGGTGGCCGCACAGCCCCTTGACCATATAAAAAGACTTCTATCTTTGGACGAAAAAGAAAATTCTTTGGTTTTTTCTCATGTTATAAGACGTGACGGAAGCTTTGTGATTAAAAACAATTCTGAG